>JBCBKZ010000158.1:0-9560 GCA_038520955.1 Bacteroidota bacterium
GCTGAGGATGTTTTTATTGCTGAGAATGCTACTGTGATAGGAGAAGTAAGCATAGGCGCCAGAAGTAGTGTATGGTACCAGGCTGTTATCAGAGGAGATGTAGGCGGACTGTTTATAGGAGAAGAAACCAACGTACAGGATGGGGTAGTCATCCACTGCTCAGAATACAGAACCCAGACGCATATTGGGAACAGAGTAGTGATAGGCCATCAGGCTGTGTTGCACGGTTGTACCATAGAGGATGAAGTGCTAATAGGAATGAGCTCCATCATTCTGGATGAAGTTTACGTTCCTTCGCATACTATTATAGCTGCTGGGGCATTGATTCCGGAGAGAACCAAACTGGAGTCAGGCTATATATACGCTGGCGTTCCTGCAAAAAAACTAAAAGTAGCTTCCCCGGAGCAAATCGCTCATATTAAAGTACTCGCAGACAGATACGTGAATAAGGCCAGACTTCATCAGCAAGCAAGCATTCTCACCAGGGAAGACTGCTTGCCGAAGAAAAAGTAAAATTGTATTAAGATTTCGGAAGGATGATAACTGCTTGAAGTTACTTGATAGCCAGTGTTACGACACCTGTTACTGGCCTTCTATATCAGTCCTGTACCTTCATTTTGGCATTCTCCCTAGCAAAAATACTTGGCCTCACCAATGCAATACCGCACTCCTCTCACGATCGATGGTTAGCTGACCATCCCAAATGTAAACGTGGAATTAACATTAACCATAATGATTAGAAAGAATGCGTTAATAGACTGATATTGAATTATCGTTATCTAAATCAAGTTTGTCTAATCATGATGGAGAAGGTATATCAAATCTTGCTTGACGGTAAAGTCATAGGTACTACTCAATTAGAGAAAGCAGATCCCCCAATGGGAACAGTTTGGGGGAAGATCATAGACGGAGCTAACTCTATAGACTACGCTTTCATGAAGTCATATTGTAAAGATCAAGGGATTGATTTGGTAAATGATTTTCCTGAAGACAGGTTCATTTCCACCAGAACCATCAGACAGCTTCAGATCATATCTCCTGAAGGAATAAGCGTTCAAGGTGAGGGGAATCAGATATCTGGAATGGATACCGAAGGTTTTGAAGTCTTCATTGAAGGAGTAGACTACCCTTTCTATGGAGAAGAATTTCCTCATCATGTAAAAGAGTATAAGGAATCGCTCTCTTAGCTTCAAGAAGAAAAAGTAAAAAATCTGAATATCGGATTAAACCTTTTCCAGTCTGGGGGATCAAAGAGGTATATCAAAACAAATTCAAGTATACCAGTGATGAAGAAGTTCCTATTAATAAGTTCCCTGGCATTTTTTATGGCCTGCTTAGTTCCTACCACCTCTCAGGCCCAGGTGATAGTCGTTAAGAAACCCGTTAGACCTAAGGTAGTAGTAGTCAAGAAAACATGTGGTCCCAGAAATATCTGGGTAGATGGCCACTGGACCTATAATCGCAGAGCTAATAAGTATGTGTGGGTGAAAGGCCGCTGTGTAAAAAGGAAAAGAGGACACAGATGGGTAGCCGGAAAATGGGTGAAAGTTCCAAGAGGATGGAAGTGGGTGCCAGGTGTGTGGGTACGCGTATAAGAATAATTTTTAGGCTGAACATGGATGAGGGAGCAGGAGTGCTTCCTCTTTTTTATTGGGCTAATTGAAAAACAATTTTTTTTGAGGGAGATTTATGGAGTATGGAAACCATAAGCACCTTCAAGACCGACCGGTCATTTTCTCTGGAGCAAGACCAGCAAGACTCCCTCAGTTTTCTTAGAGATAGATTTCATCTCCCGCATTCTCCCCAGGGAGGAACCTCCCGCTATATGTGCAGTAATTCTTTGGGATGTCAGCCTAAAAGCGCTGTAGCCCATGTTTCTCAGGTTATGGATCAGTGGAGAGAGATAGGGGTAAAGGGCCACTTCAGTGGAGAAAGACCCTGGACTACCTATCATGAAGAGTTAGATGAGCTAATGAGCAAAGTGGTAGGTGGTAAGCCGGAAGAGGTGACAGTCATGAACACCCTTACGGTCAACCTTCACCTGATGATGGTTTCCTTTTATCGTCCTACCAGAGATAGATTCAAGATACTGGTGGAAGCTAATACCTTTCCTTCTGACCTGTATGCCTGTGAATCCCAAATCAGATTTCATGGATACGATCCAAATGAGGCATTGCTAAAGGTAGCGCCTAGAGAAGGTGAACGCCTGCTAAGGCAGGAAGATATTCTCCAGCTTATAGCAGATGAAGGAGAGCAAATAGCACTGGTCATGCTGGGCGGACTCAATTACTATACAGGTCAGGTGCTAAATATGAAGGAGATCACCCAAGCCGGGCATGCTAAGGGCTGTCTGGTAGGTTTTGATCTTGCACATGCTGCGGGAAATATTCCGCTTTCTCTGCATGATTGGGATGTGGACTTCGCTACCTGGTGTACCTATAAGTATATGTGTTCTGGGCCGGGCGGGCCTTCAGCGGTTTACATCAACAAGCGTTTTTTAGGAGATCCAGATATCCCCAGGTTTGAAGGATGGTGGGGACATGATAAGGGGGAACGATTTCTGATGGAGCCTCACTTCAAAGCTATCCCTTCTGCAGAAGCCTGGCAACTGAGTAATGCGCCCATACTTCCCTTAGCTACGCTAAAAGCTTCCCTTGAAATATTTGGAGAAGTGGGCATGCAGAAACTTCGGGAGAAAAGCGTAGCACTAACAAGTTATCTGGCACACCTCATTCAACCTTTAATAGATAAGGGCGATATCCAGCTGATCACTCCCAAACATGCTGATCAGAGAGGCGCCCAGCTAAGCCTGTTTATCCCGGAAAGAGGGAAAGAGCGTTTTCAGAAGTTGATGGAAGTAGGGGTTATCTGTGATTGGCGGGAACCCAATGTGATTCGTCTGGCACCAAGCCCACTCTATAATACCTTTGAGGATGTGTGGGAAGCCGCAAACGCTCTACAGGTATGAATTGGTTTAAGAAAGGGAAGCGCTATCAACTAGAGGATCTTTTCCATGCCTTGGAAGATAAGTCTCTGGAAGAGACGCAGAAAATTCTCACGGCTAAACCAGAATTATTATCCAAGAAAGATGCGAAAGGGATTTCTCCCTTCATCTATGCGGTGTACACAGGTGAGCCTGAAATCGTAAGCCTTTTTCTGGAAGCGGGTGCCAACCCTAATGAGATAGCGGTGGATGGAAGCTCTGCCTTGAGCATTTGTATGATGGAATCTCGTGAGGAGTTATTAGGTCTCTTACTGGAAAAAGGAGCTAACCCTAATCTGCCGGATAGATACATGGCGACTCCCCTCATGTATGCAGCCCAGCGGAAACTATCTCAGATGGCGTCTTTACTTTTGGCCCATGGAGCAGATCCTAATACCCGGGATAATGAAGGGGATACCATATTAATGTATGCAGTTTCTGCCAACTCAGCAGAAATAGTCAAACTCTTGCTTAAATACGGAGCTGATCCTAACAGCAGAAATTTTGATGGATTTCAGGCGCTGGATAAGTCCATAGATGAGAATATCACCCAGATGCTCCAAGAAGCCCTAAAACAGTAGAGAAATATTACGCAGGAAAGATTTCCTCTTGCTTACAGAAGATAAGCTGGACGCTATCCTATACATTTGGTATTCATTCACAAGAGTTATGATAGGAAAAACCTTTCTATTGATACTCCTGGCCTCACCTGTATTTTTGCTTGCACAGCCTAGAATTTTTTCCTTACCCACAGACGACGGACACATCCTTATTCAGCCGGATCAGAACTACCAACAACTTGACATCCAGATCAGGGATGACCAGGGACGAGTAGTTTTTGATCAAGATGAAGTTAGACCAGAGGAGGGAGAAACCCTCATCCATCTTTTTGAAAGGCTTTCAGAAGGCTCCAGCATAGAACTTACTATGGATGGGGAACATCACTTATTCCATCCTACTGTGGGAGAAGGGCCTATTCGCTGGGAAGAGACCTATGCCATTATTACCCCTCTTTTCACTTTTGACATTATCCATCCTGTAGTGGGTGTAGAGAATTTTCTGTCAGGAGAAATCTACAGTAACCGTGAAGGAGTCGTCAACCTGGAGGTATGGGATATTCAGCAAAACAAGCCCATAAATGTGATCCAGAAAGTGGAGGTAGGCAATAATGACTTCTCACTCAACTTAAGCACCCTGAACGCAGGGGTATACATCCTCAAATTACACCTGGGAGGCTATCGGGCTTCACAAAAATTTATCAAAAAATAGTAGAACAGCATCGAGTCAATGTATACGCATTACCGTCTTGAAACCTGGGTTTCCCCTGATCAGTATCATCATGTTTGCCGTGAGTTAAAAGTTTCTTCAGAAAAAGAAGCTCGCTCTATCGTAAAACTGTACGAAGTGGACAGACCTGATGAGCCGGATATGGAAGAGGTAAACAGGTACCTGGATTTACTTGAGGGCTTGTATCCATATCTGGATTCCCTGAAGATAGAGCGAGAGGCAGTGTCATTATGGATGGAGAGTATCTGCGAGGCAGAATGTAGCCTTTCTTTCGACCCTCTCACGCTCATCAGGTTAGGACAAGAGAAAATTAAGCCTTGTCTTTCCTTCTGGAGAAATGGGCAGGATGTGGTGATGCCTAAGCCACTTACTCATGAGCATCAGGCTAAGCCCATAGAGATAGAAGATATCTGGATAGAACGGGAAGAACTGGGATACGATGATGAGGGAGAGCTTCTTTCCCTGATTCCGGGAGACTGTACGGAGGTATATGTACGCTTCAGCGACCAGACCGTTTGGCATGCCTCCTGTTATACGTATTCTTTTGTGAGAAAATTTATAGCTGAAAATGGCTCACTGGAGAATTCTTATCTCTGGAAGAAGAACATGATCTTCATCTCCAGGCTTGAGAGAGAGGGAATAGAGGATCTAATTTTGAATCTGTTGGAAGGAAGCATGTTTGAATATGCTTTTGAGCAGATAGAAGGAGAAAAAGATGAGTCTTCTGAACCCAACACTGGATTAGTAGAGCTAAACATCATTCATGAATCAGCTAAGGACTCCAAAATAGCCAAGGTGTTAGGAGTAAGTGAAAGCCAGGTAGTAGTAGAACCTACGCTATGGTCCTTCCAGTTAGAGAGAAAAGCGGATGAGGGCTATGTAGACCACCTGGGCTATATGATGGACTTGCTGGAAGGAAAATTTGAGGAACTGGCCAAACTGGGAATCCAAAAGATGGACATCAGTATCAGATGGACACATTACTATGAAGATCAGTGCCATCTGGAGTTTATCCCTGACATACTGGAGAGAATGGGGAAGAAAGGAATTACGTTAGAGCTTATCTGTAAAAGAGTAGGGGCTAATGTGGCCAGATGTCTGGAATAGGAGAACTCATTAAGCTTCCAGCGACTAAAAATTAGGTCAAAAGAAGAAAAAAAGTAACTATTGAGGGGAACTGGCAGGAATTAATCCTACCTTTGCAGCGCGAAAACGTAGCGTTGTATGACATCCATTAGAAATATAGCCATTATTGCTCACGTTGACCACGGGAAAACTACCCTGGTTGATAAAATGCTTCATCAGGGAAATCTCTTCGGAGACCACGAAAAACCTGGGGAGCTTATTATGGACAGCAATGATCTGGAACGTGAAAGAGGGATTACCATTCTCTCGAAAAATGCTTCCGTTACTTATAAAGGAACCAAGATCAACATCATAGATACACCGGGTCACTCCGACTTTGGAGGAGAAGTGGAGCGTGTGTTGAATATGGCTGACGGCGTACTGTTGTTAGTAGATGCTTTTGAAGGGCCTATGCCACAAACTCGTTTTGTATTGCATAAAGCCTTGAGCCTGGGATTGAACCCCATCGTAGTTATTAACAAGGTAGATAAGCCTAACTGTAGACCAGAAGAAGTAAGAGACGATGTATTCGAGCTGATGTTCGAGTTGGATGCTTCTGAAGAGCAGTTAGACTTTACCACTGTCTATGGCTCTGCTAAGCAGGGATGGATGGGAGAAGAATACGACCAGCCACAGGAGGATATTTCTTTTCTGCTGGATAAGGTGCTGGAACTGGTCCCTCCTCCAAAAGTAAATGAAGGTCCTGCCCAACTTCAGATCACCTCTCTTGACTATTCTTCCTATGTGGGAAAGATAGCTGTAGGTAAACTCACCAGAGGCGAATTAACCGAAAATATCCCAGTCAAAATTGTTGATAGAGAAGGAGGTGTACGTCAGGCACGTTTGAAAGAATTATTTGTGTTTGATGGACTTGGGAAGAAAAAAGTGACTAGCGTATCTGCAGGGGATATTTGTGCGCTGGTAGGATTAGAGAAATTTGACATAGGAGATACAGTAACGGATTTTGAACATCCAGAAGCTTTACCTCCTATCACCATAGATGAGCCTACCATGAGTATGCTCTTCACCATTAACAATTCTCCGTTTTTTGGGAAGGAAGGGAAGTTTGTTACCTCCCGCCACCTGAAAGAGAGATTGGATAAGGAGCTGGAGAAAAACGTAGCCCTGAGAGTAGAGGATTCTGATTCTGCTGATGCACATATGGTGTTCGGTAGAGGGATTCTACACTTGTCTATTCTCATAGAGACTATGCGCAGGGAAGGCTATGAACTTCAGGTAGGTCAGCCTAAGGTAATTGTGAAAGAGGTGGACGGAAGAAAGTGTGAACCAGTGGAAGACTTGAGAATAGATCTACCTGAGACTATGTCAGGGAAAGCCATAGATCTGGTTACCAGGAGAAAAGGAGAGTTGCAGAATATGGAAGTGAGGGGAGAGCGTTGCTTCCTGACCTTCGAGATTCCTTCCCGTGGACTGATAGGTCTACGTAATGACATACTTACAGCTACGGCTGGAGAAGCTATCATGGCACATAGATTTAAGTCCTTTGAGCCATTGAAGGGAGACATAGAGAAAAGAAATGCAGGTTCTCTCATCGCTCATGAAAAAGGAACGGCTATTTCCTATGCGATGGATAAACTTCAGGATAGAGGGAAGTTCTTTATAGCACCTCAGGAAGAAGTGTATGAAGGCATGGTCATAGGAGAGAACAACAGGCAGGATGACCTGGTAGTGAATGTGATCAAGACCAAGAAGCTGACCAATATGCGTGCGGCTGGTTCTGATGATAAGTCTAAGTTAGCCCCTCCTATACGTTTCAGCCTGGAGGAAGCCCTGGAATACATTAAGGAAGATGAGTATCTGGAAGTTACGCCCAAGAGTCTCAGGATCAGAAAGATTCATCTAAAAGAGCATGAGCGTAAAAGAAAGAATGGAAAATAGAGACATAAAAAAGGCTGTCAATTTTGACAGCCTTTTTTGTTTTATGATATACCTAAGCTTACTCAGTTTCTTCAACTGGTGCAAAGTCATAAGTAAGGGTAAATCTCAGTGTATTCTGTAGTGGGTGGTTCTGCTCTAGTGGTGCCAGGTAAGCAAAGTGTAATCCAAATACATTGTATTTGATACCTGCTCCCAGAGTGATGAACTGACGGTTTCCTTTATTAGGATCCTCGTAGAAATACCCAACTCTTGCTGCAAACAAGTCTCTGTACCAGTACTCGAAACCTGCAGAAACGTTGATCTCAGATACTTCTTCGCTAAACCCACCGGTCGCATCTCCAAAACTTCCGAAAATACCCTGTAATAGAGCCTGATCAGAATTTCCTCCCTCAGAAGGAACCAATAGCTTGTTGAAGTCATTGGTGAAGGTGATGCTGTTGTAGTCGTCTACCTGAACCTTGAAAGCGTATCCTATTCTCAGGTTTACAGGAATGAAATCCTGGTCTGCTGTGTTATCAGTGTAGGAAACTTTAGGTCCAATGTTAGAGATGTTCAAACCTGCCTTGAAGTTGATAGGACTTCCACTTAAGGAGAAATCCGTGTTGTAAAGGAAGGAGAGATCACCTGCAATTGAGTTAACCGGATTGATAGGTTGTCCGATGTTGGCGTTTGAAGCCAGACGGCTGTAGATGTATCTAAGCGTAACAGCAGCAGATAAGTTTGGCGTAACCTTTCTGGCGTACCCCACGTCTACTGCAAACTCGTTAGGCTTATCACTCCCGATAGGCTGTCCTAAGCCATCAGTAAATTCTATATCTCCAAGAGAGAAATAGCGGAGAGAAGCACCTATAACACCTGCTTTTTCACCTGCATTATAGTATCCGGAAAGATACATCAGGTTAATATCAGGTATCCCTAGTGAACGTAACCAGGGAGAATAAGACATGCTAAATCCAAGTTGATTTTCGAAGAAAGCCATTGCTGAGGCATTCCAGTGGAGGGCATTAGCGTCATCTGTGACGGCTACCCCCGCTTCTCCCATACCTCCCGCACGAGAGTCAGGAGCAACAAGTAAAAATGGAACGGCTGTGGTAATGGTTCTAGTACCTTCCTGACCCGCAGTGTTTTGGGCAAAAAGGTTTTTGCCAGGTACGCATAGGAATACTAGGCATGTGATAGTAACTGCTAACTTACGCATATGAATGCTACCTTAAAACTTATAATGTAATACAAACGAGAGTCTACGTTATACCATAGGCAGGCGGCAAATGTTTATTTCGCGTGATAAAAGTAATGATTAATTGCAGTTATGCAGCTACTAGTGAAAACGTATTCTTACGTTTTACATGACAAATATAAGAGATAAAGCTGTAAATTCTTGTCTCTCCCTTACCTAAGTTGACCATTCAGGTTTTATTTCTTACCAGTGAGAGTCTTTACCCCTTAAATTCCTCTTTTATAACGATGCGAATGGCAAAAATCGTTGGTTGAGTACTGATTTTTTCTCTACTGTCTGATCCAAACCATTCTGTTATAGCTATTTACTTCATTTCCACTCTCCCTGTCAGTGAGAGAAACAGTGTATACGTATATTCCAGGGCTTAACTGAGAACCAGCAGAATTAGCGCCATCCCATCTTATTCCCTCAAAATTGTTACCTGAGGCAGTAAATTCTGCACTTAGTAAACGTACACTTCTTCCTTGAGTATCAAACACCTCTATTTCGGCTATCAGATTTTTTCCAGCCTGGTTATGACCGATTTTAAAAACTGTTTCCTCTCCTAAAATAGCAGGATTAGGATAGTTAAGCACCTGATTCAGGGCCATATTTTCATCACTAACCACAATGAAAGTGGTGATAGCTTCTGAAGGGTTATTAGCACCATCCCACACTCTTACCAGAATATTATGTGTTCCTTCTTCCAGTTCTCTCAATCTGTAATCAACAGATCCTTTCGTAAAGTCATCCTTAGCAGCAGAATAAAAGTCATTTAGAATGATGGGATTTGCATTGTCTCCATCTAGTATCCCAATGAGCTCATGTCCTATTCCACTTCCAACGGTGTTGATTCCGCTTTCATCACTTACGTCTACCAGTAGAATGGGATTACTATCTGTGATCCCTCCTTCCTGCCAGTTCTTGTCATTGATAAACAGCTCTATGGCAGGGCCTTCATCATCTGCAGGAGCATTTGTATCAGTACCGCCTATGAAGACATTATTATAGCAGCCAGCACCGTCTACTTCAAGATTACTGAAATACAGA
>JBCBKZ010000159.1:0-9547 GCA_038520955.1 Bacteroidota bacterium
GTACTTATCTCTTCTAAAGGTGGAACAGTAAAAGAGTCTACAGTAACCTCTAATGAAAAGAATCAGGAAGAATTTATAGAAAGAGTAGAAAACACACTGAAAGGTTTAATTGATATGGATATGGACTTAAATGGGATCTGATTGAAAAAGAAAGGCAGCCCTTAAAGAGCTGCCTTGGCTGAACTTTCCTAAAAATTTGTGCTAGCCTACCTTCTTCTGTTGAAAAAGATGAAGGCCACATTCTGTCTTTTGCTTTCCTGCCCATCTTCCGTCTCTCCCTTTTCCAGGAACGGTGCAGTGGGTACAGCCCACAGAACCAAATCCTGCTGATTGGAGCGGATGCTCAGGCAATTCATAAATAACTTTGTACACTTCTGCTTCTTCCTGTGTCATATCCAGAAACGGATAGAATCGCACGATTTCCCCATCAAAGGCAAAAATGTCCAGGTTTCTCCTGTTAAGACTTGTCCGACCGATCATACCAGAAATCCAAACATCAAATTCTCCTTTCAAGCGTTGAACGGGAGAAACTTTGTTGGCTTCACAGCATTCTTCAGGTCTGTGCGTCCAGGTCCAATTGACCTTCGTAAAGGTATTTTCAATTTTCCCTGGGAGAACCGTTTTCACATTCAGATCAAATTGATCTGTCAGTTTTTGTTTGTAGGCAAGCGTTTCCGAAAAGTGATAAGTTGTATCAACAAAGTAAATCGGATGTGCAGGCCTGGCTTTGTGTAGGTGGTGTAATAATGTGGCTGATGTAGTTCCAAAAGAGGAGGTCACCAGCACCCTGTCAAAATCCCGGAAGACTTCCACCATTCTTTCCCGGTGATTCAATTGCGAATACTTGTCGCACAGGGTTTTTAGCTCGTATTGAGTCATGTGCACATACGGTTGTTTCCTGTAATTGACCTGTAACTATTCTCAAAAAGAAATGACTTTACATGCCCACTTCCACTTGCTCCGGGTTTAAACCCGGAGCAAGTGGAAGTGATAGCTTACCTTTTCTTTTCAAAACCAGCTACCGATCTGATCTTTATTTTCTCAATGAACGAATGGCACAAACCTAATACGTAGGGAGGGAATTATCAATTTCTTTTGCATAGGCCAAAATCCCTCCTTCCAGATTATACAGATTATCGAACCCAAACTTGTCTTGTAAAGCCCTGATAGCCTTGGCACTTCGTACCCCACTTCTACAATGGATGATCACCTGCTTATCAGATGAAATGCTGTCCTCATGGTCAGTAATTTCTCCCAGGGGAATGAGTTCTGCCCCTATGTTGACAATCTCATACTCATAAGGCTCCCGTACGTCAATGACTTGAATATCAGCTCCTTCTTCCTGAAGTTTATGTAATTCTGATACACTTACTTTCTGCACAGGAGCACTTTCAGCTTCCACATCTCTTTCTCCTTCTACTTGTGGTGCGCCACAAAACTGCACATAGTCTATGAGCTCTGTTTGAGGAGGATTTTCTCCAGTAAGCGGATTGTTCTTGTCAGCATGCACTTTAAGCGTTCTCATTTCAAAGCTTAGGGCATCATATAAGAATAATCTTCCCACCAAGGGATCTCCCACGCCGCTGAGTACCTTAATTACCTCCAAAGCCTGCATGGACCCTATAATGCCAGGAAGTACGCCTATTACGCCCCCTTCAGCACAGGAGGGAACTAATCCAGGAGGAGGGGGAGTAGGGAAGAGGTCTCTATAATTGGGTCCTCTGCTCCCATCTTCTCTCAGGTAGTTGAATACAGATACCTGTCCTTCAAATCTGAAAATGGAGGCATACACATTCACCTTACCCAATAGCACACAGGCATCATTCACCAGGTAGCGAGTGGGGAAATTATCCGTCCCATCAGCTACGATATCATAGTCTTTGATGATGTCTAGGGCATTGTCGGACGTCAGCATGGTATTATAGGTCTTCACCTCTATGTGGGGATTTAAGGAGGTGATTCGCTTTTTGGCTTCCTCCACTTTGAGCTTACCAACAGACTCCTTCCCATAGAGGACTTGTCGCTGCAGGTTAGTGTCATCTACTGTGTCGTAGTCCACTATACCTATGGTGCCTACTCCGGCAGCTGCCAGGTACTGAAGCATAGGAGAACCTAGGCCACCCCCACCTACTACAAGGACTTTCCCGGCTTTCAGCCTCCGCTGACCTTCTATGTTGAAGTCAGGAATGATGAGGTGTCGGCTATATCTTTCTATCTCCGCTTTGGAGAAGGATACTTGTTCTTTGGTTGCGTTCATATTGAATACGTTACTCATTTTCTTTGCGGCTTAGCGTCTTGGTGAGAAATATTATCACGCAAAGTCGCGAAGACGCAAAGAGTTTTCCTCCATAATTAATTACTTCCACCTGCGATTGCCGGGATGATACTGATTACACTACCTGCTTCCACAGCTGTATTAGGGCCATCTAGGGCATTTATGTCTTCGTCTCCTACGTATAGACGCACAAAGGTGCGAATCTTACCATCCTGATCCAGGATGTGTCTTTTCACTTCTGGAAATCTGGTGGCTAACTCCTTGATAGAGCTTTCCACATTTCCAGCTTCTACTTCCAGGCTGGCCTGGTTTTCGGTAAACTTCCTAAGAGGAGTTGGAATAAGTAATTTTGCCATGATTTGAAATTTATGTCAAGTTAAGGGGTGATCTACCCCATGTTTGTCTGGTTAGGTACAAAACGTATGTTAGCTTTATTCTTGGCGTCTTAGCGGCTTGGCGTGAATATTTTTTGCACGCAAAGACGCTAAGACGCAGAGAGAAATTTAGTCAATGATAATTTGCTCCTCCAGAAAGTGATCTTCTTCTCCCAGTCGCCAGGAGCGGACATGATCAAAGTTTCCTTCTTGAATGGAGAGAATGATGTAAGAGAAATAAGGAGCTGCCTGCTTCAGGTCGTGAATAGAAGGTCTTGCTGAATGATTAGGATGAGAATGGTAAATCCCTAATAACACCAGTTCATTCTCCATAGCCCATTTCTCCGCTTTCATATAGTCTAGTGGGTCTATGAGAAAACGCCTCCTTTGATCACCTTCCTGCGCATTTCTCACTTCCTGAACATGAGTAACTACTTTACCGCCTTCATCTGTCCCAAAGAAAAATCCACAGCACTCATTAGGAAAGGTAGATTCTGCATGCTTTTTCATGCTTTCCATGGCGAGTTCCGGAATCTGAAGGGTTAAGCCCTCGGCAAAGCCTTCTTCATAAATGGTTTGGGGTAAAGATTGGCTCATGAGAATATATGTTGTAAGACGTCTCCGTATTTACTTGCGTCATCAGTGAACAGGGTTACGATCACCCCACTATCTATCTGCTCGGCTACCTTAATAGCACCGGCTAGATTGGCGGCTGAAGAGGGGCTCACTAGCATCCCTTCCTTCTTACCGATCTCTTTTACCCAATGGTAAGCTTCTTCCGTAGACACCCGGATTTGCTGATCCGCGATTTGGGGCTCATATATGCCGGGCACCTTGGCCGTTTCCATGTCCTTCCAGCCTTCAAGCCCATGCATGCTGGTTTCTGGGTGTAAAGATATTAGCTTGATTTCTGGATTCACTTCTCGGAGTTTTTTGCCTGTCCCCACAAATGATCCTGTAGTACCCAGCCCGGTTACAAAATGGGTAATTCTCCCATATGTCTGATGGTACACTTCTCTGGCCGTATTTCTGTAATGGGCCTTCCAGTTATTAGGATTATTATACTGGTCTGCGTAGAAATACAGATCAGGTCTTTCTTCTGCCAAGCGCTTGGCTTCTCTCTGACTGCCATCAGTTCCTTCAAGAGGAGAAGTGAAGATAAGTTCTGCTCCCAGGGCTGTGAGAATCTGTTTCCTCTCTGCAGACGCATTCTCGGGCAAGCAAATAGTCAAAGGGATACCTAGCTGTGCGGTAATAGACGCATAGGCTATACCTGTATTTCCGCTTGTGGCATCCAGGAGTCGTTTGCCGGGATGTAGCTCCTCAGCCAGAATGGCTTCCCTGATGATTTCATAAGCCGGTCTGGCTTTCACACTTTGACCCAGCTGCCTCCACTCCAGCTTGGCGTAGATCTCTACGCCATCCTTTTGATAGGCATTCTTGATGGGATACAAAGGCGTATTTCCAATGAACTTTCCTACTTCATCTAACTGCTCAATTTGCCTTGGCAGCCTTACTGTCTGGTTCATGTAGTTTGGTTTGCAAAATGAAAAAGGGCTCCATCATCAGGAGCCCCGCTATATCTACCTATATACCGACACCCATGCTAAGTATGGCAACACTTATGGCAGCCATTCTTCTTCAAACATAGGTAAAGGGATATAGTATTCATGTCTTATTTCTTCCTTTCTCCTTAACGGAAGTCTGCTAAAAAAGTTCTTTAAATAAAGGGCGAAATTGAATCTGTTTTAGGTAAGGCTTGTTGGAAAATAAATGCGAGTATTACCACGATGGCACAGCCGATCAAGTTATACCAAAGAAATCCAATATCCAGCCATGCCAAGGAGGGATATTGCTGAGGTAAAATGAAGAGGGCAATTACACAAATTTCCGCCATGATAGCACCTAGAAATACGGCTGTCCCTCTGATCTGCTTAAAGAAAAAGGCGACTACGAAGATCCCTAGTATGGTTCCGTAGAAAAGAGACCCGATGATATTCACGGCTTGAATCATGTTCCCCAGCTTATTAGCAAACAAGGCAAAGAGAATTGCCAGAATCCCCCAGAAAAAGGTAAGCCCACGAGATACATTCAGGAAGTGTTTATCTGATTTCTCAGTTTTTGAGAATCGCTTATAGCCATCTATCAGGGTAGTAGTACCTAATGCATTTAGCTCCGCCGCTGTGGAAGACATTGAGGCGGCCAGGATCACAGCTATTAACAGGCCCACTAAGCCCTGAGGGAGTTTAGTAACCACAAAGGTTAGAAAGACCTTGTCCTTATCATTAGTGTCTGCATCAGGATCATGCTGGGTGATGAGGGATTTAGCAGATTCACGTAAGTCCCTCTCCTGTTGCTGTTGTGCTTTTAGATTAGTGGTAAGGCTGTTAGTTTGTGCCTCGTCTCCACTATCCATAGAGGTGATGAGCTGCCTTATGGTTTGTTGCTTTTCTGCATGCAATTGGGAGTACTCATCTTCCAGTGCCGTATAAGACTCCCCCAACTCACTGACGCGCATCTCCTGGTTGACATTTTGATTAAAGAAGATGGGGCCTTTCTCAAATTGGTAGAACATAAACATCAGCACACCAATGAAGAGAATGAGAAACTGCATAGGCACTTTGACCATGCCACTAAAAAGCAGTCCTATCCTACTTTCAGAAAGTGATTTGCCTCCCAGGTAGCGTTGCACTTGAGACTGGTCTGTCCCAAAATATGATAGCGCCAGAAAGGTTCCGCCGATTAAGCCTGAAAACAGGTTGTATCTATCCTTCAGATCAAATCCTCCTCCTTCAGTTCCCATGGTAATGGCATTCAGCTTGCCCATCTTCCCTGCTACGGCTACTGCGCTCCCAAAACTGATATCTTCAGGAAGCTTGAGAACCATCCATATGCCTGCAAGGAACATACCTATGAGAATGACGATCATCTGCTGCTTCTGGGTGTAGTTGACTGCTTTAGCACCTCCTAAGACAGTATAAAAGACCACCAAGACACCTATCCCTCTGATAGTCATCCCTATGTTCCATTCCAGGATAGTAGAGAGAATGATAGCCGGTGCGTATATAGTTAGACCCGCTGCCAGGCCACGAGATACCAGAAAGAGGAAAGCGGTGAAAGAGCGCACTTTTACGTCAAAGCGAGACTCCAGGTACTCATAAGCCGTGTATACATTTAGTCTGTGATAGATCGGAATAGCGACCATGGAAATGATTACCATGGCTATTGGTACCCCAAAGTAAAACTGCACAAAGCGCATCCCGTCATCAAAGGCTTGTCCGGGGGTAGAAAGAAAGGTAATGGCACTGGCTTGGGTAGCCATGATAGACAGACCTATGGTCCACCATTTCATCTCTTTATCCGCCAGTAGATACCCTCTTATATTCGTAGCTCCACGACTCTTCCAAATACCGTATCCAACGATGAGGAAGGTCGTAGCGAGTAGTACAATCCAGTCCAGTATGCTCATGCGAAAAATCTGCTAAAGGCGAAAAGAAGGATGATGGTGAGCACGAGCTCTCCCAGGACGATCAGGTAAAACTGATTCCAGTCTTTGAGAAATGGCATGATCTCTCTGAGTTCCTGGTTTTCGGCCTCCTTATTTTGATTGGTCTCTGTCATCTGATGTGTCAACTTTTTTTTTACCCCAGGAAATCATGTTTGCAAAGAGGCGATAAGCACCTGGTACTCCCGCAGGAAGTTCTCTAAACATGGAAAAGGCTGAGTATACAAACTTCCCTTTGCCATATTCTGCTACCAGTAGCATTCCCTTCTTCGGATCTTCTCCTTTATCATTTCCTTCAATTAGGGGAGTGTATCTGGCATCCCACTCATTAGGGAAGTATAAGCCCCTTTCCTGTACCCAGCCTTCGAAATCAGCCTGAGTAATTTTGTTAGGATAGTTGAAAATAGGATGTTTTTTGTCGAGTATTTTCAGCTGTGCATCCTCTTCCGTGATTCTGTCTCTAGAAATCTTGAGTGGGTAAGGCCCCACCACACTGGATTTATACCCAAATCGGCTGGTGTTGTATTGGACTATATATGTTCCTCCTTTCTCCACATACTCCATAACCTGATCATGAATGAATCCCATCCCATCCCGGGTGTTATAAGCCCTGATACCAGCTATGATGGCATCATATTGCGAGAGGTTAGCCTGCGTAAAATCTTCTTCCTGGAGAATTTTTACTTCATAACCTATCTGCTGAAGGTTTACCGGAATTTCATCACCCGATCCCATTACATAGCCAATTTTACTTCCCCTTTTCTCAACTTCCAGTCTTACCAGCTTGGCTTCATTAGGGAGAAGAGCTACCTGCCGGGGAATGTGGTCATAATCTATGACTTCCGTTCTAAGGAGAGGTTTCCCTTCGTACATCAAGCTCATATATCCTATTCCCTGGCTTTCTGAGGGAGTAATGGAAAGTAGAACATTCTTTTCTTCCCCTCCTTTCAGCTCGCTTAATTCTACCGTTGAAGGACTAACAGACCATCCTTCAGGCATTTGCACCTTGATTTCCGCTTTCTCCATATCCTGATACGCTTTTACTCTCAGGCCTACCTCTCTAGAATCTCCGTTCCCAAACAGGAAGATGTTATCAGCGAAATTAGCTGTTATAGGAGCCGCCACTCTGAAAGGTTGATATAACTCTCCTTTCCCTCTGTCTACATAGGTATGTATAACCGGAACTTCCAGTGAAATAGCCGTATTGTCTTTCCCTATCTTAACTGAAACCTTTGCACTCAAGGCAAAGGGATTTTCCGGTAATCCTATTAGCTCCTGCTTATTTACCTCATAAGTGCCTATTTCCCCTGTCTCAATTAGCCAGTAAGGACTCCCTACCGCCAGTGAGGAAGTAGCAATCATCATGGTGTCTTTGGCCAGCTTGGAAGGGGAATCCAGTTGTAAATCCAGCTTTTTGGTAAAATCAGTCTGATTAAAGTTGATATCTTCTAAGGAGACCGGCATGGGGCTTCTGTTGATAGCTGAGAGAATAACTTCTGCTTCCTGTCCTTTAGCTACTTCTGCCTTTTTGCTATTTAAGGCTACATGCAGTCCCAGACATCCCTGTATGAGTTGCTCCAGCTTGGCCATCTTATGTCCGTAAACGGTAGCTGGAAGCTTTTCCTTCATGATGGCATGTGCTCTCAGTAGTGTAGGAACTATTTCGTAGGGGGCATCTGCCCTGAAATTGACCTTGGCTTGCTTAAAAAGTTCTGCCAGTTCTGGTGCCTTGGTCCTGGCCCAACTAGCGTCAATGTCATCAAATATGTCAGACTCATGTTTTTCGCCTTTGATGAACATGATCTTCTCGGAGAGTTCTCCTCTTCTGATGGAATTCCCAAAAGCCTGACAACGGTGCATGCTTCTGGCCAAAGAGGAAATTTCTCCATATCCCTTTCCGAGGTAGGGATTGTATACATCTACATCATATGAGAGAATGTTAGGGATATCTTCTTCCGTAGGCTCATAATAGCGCCAGGTATACATATTCCAGTACAGCCTTTTGGGCTGCCAAGGTTCTACCTGTGTAAGTTGCTCAGGGTAGACGGTAGGATCAGCTGCTATGTCAAAAGCTTCATGCGCCAACATAGCGGAAGCCGTATGGTGTCCATGTCCGCCACCCCCTCTTTTAGGCGTCGCAAAGCGGGTAATGATCACATCAGGCCTAAACTTTCTGATGGCCCAGACTACGTCAGCCAGTATCTTATCCTTATTCCAAATTTCAAGGGTTTCATCCGGCGTCTTGGAGTAGCCAAAGTCTACAGCTCTGGAAAACATTTGCTCTCCTCCATCTATGCTCCTTGCACCCAGTAATTCTTGTGTTCTCAAGATGCCTAGCATTGGACCTTTTTCATCTCCTATCAGGTTCTGACCTCCATCTCCCCTGGTAAGAGACAGATATCCCACTCTATATCCTCTATGACCTGCCAGATAAGCAATCAGACGAGTATTCTCATCGTCGGGGTGAGCTGCAATGTAGAGGACAGATCCTACCACCTGCATATTGTTGAGTTCGTGGAGGAGCTCCCCTGCATTTGGAGAGACAGGCCTATATTGAGCGGAAAGCTGCTGGAAGGATAGGAATCCTCCACAAAGTATGAATAGGGTGCTCAATAGAAGGGTAGAAAATGGACTGTGTAGTCTTTTTGCCATCATCATTTCTGAGTTTGTGTGTTGCCAAAATTTACGTTTCTGGCAGTTCCCGATTTAAGTACGTACTGAAATCAGCCTCTTTAGGTTGATATTCCGACCCAAAAAGTGGTGAACTTATTAAAAAATCTGCAGTTGCTCTATTCTGAGCTGTAGGAATGTTGTATAAAGTAGCGATTCTCAGAAGGGCTTTCACGTCTACATCATGCGGTTGGGGGTTCATGGTGTCCCAGAAAAAGATGAACATATCTATCTTTTCTTCTGAAATCATAGCTCCTAATTGCTGGTCTCCACCTAGCGGGCCAGACTTGAGTTTAAGGACATGGGGCTTAGGTGCCTTATGACCCTTTCGTTTTTCTTTCAGGCTTTCTTCTATCAGCTTGCCTGTAGTACCCGTACACACCAAGTTATGTACAATCAGCTTTTCCCAATTATACTCTACCCAATCTATCAGGTCTGGTTTACGGTTATCATGTGCTACAAGCGCGACTATCATACCCTGAATAAGCTGTAAATCCTGTAGATGCAAGCTACGAAAAAAGTTTTTGGGTCCTAAGCAATTTATTCTCCTAGTTAACCTAGAGTTTAACTAGGTAGGAGTAGTGAACGGTAAGTTTGATGAGTGAATGGGGAAATGTAGTGAGTGAATGAATTATTCAAAAAAACAAGAATATTAGAAGAAAATTCAAATTTTTCCTTGCAGGACTAGTTAAAATATTGCTTATTGAATAGTATATTTTTTTG
>JBCBKZ010000015.1:0-19548 GCA_038520955.1 Bacteroidota bacterium
AAATGGGCTTATCGCAATACTTATCCTCAAAGTATCCGTTTCCAAGATCTCGTTTACCACAGACATATCTTTCCGTCAGGAACCCTATCAGCATGATGTTTATAAGGACGTACCCGTCTACAAAACCAAATATCGCTTTAACGTCATGGAATGGGTAGCTAGTCCAGCTTACCTGAAAAAGCTGGAAGAGGAAAACCAATCCCCTCGCTGGCCAGAAATCCCTGGTACTGACACCAAAAACTGGAAGGAAGGCCAACGTACCTCCACTTACTATCTATGGGTAAAAGAAGATGATGGAGATGAACACCTGGAAAAGGTAAGTGAAGCCTGGTTTAACAGCTACTCCAAAGGCGCCACCCTCTCCGCTAAGCGTTCCAGACTCATGGACATTTGGTACGGTTTGGATGAGGAACAGAATTAAGCACCCTATTCCATAAAAGAAAACTATACCAGAGGACAAGAGTCCTCATCTACACTCTAGGCAAGCAGGAGCTTGTCAAGCCTCATTAGCGTGTAGAACAAGCTCCCACTTGTTCAGTAATCTGGCAAAGGACTTCTGTCCTTCAAGCTCAGTTTAAGCAGCCTGAGTTTTGGATTTTTTGAACTGAATATCAGCCTATAACCTTTCTCTTTTCATTTACAGCGGAGAAGGATGTTCAAAATACATTTTCTGGGAGGCCGCCTCACCACCGATCGTGGGCGGATTGAAGCGCTGCATTGGTGAGGCAAAGCGTTTTTGTTTCGTTTTGGGGCGAATGCCAAAATGAAAGCACAGAGCTGATATGGAAGGCCCGCGGCAGCGTCGTAACACTGGCTACTAAATAACTCCTAACCAAAACTTGCATTAAGTCTGCTATTTGTTTGGCAAAGAAACCCTAACACACCCAACTATTCTCCCAGGAATAATCCAACACTAACCCCCTCCTATCCTTCACAAATGATAATTATTTACTAATCCGCCTGATGGAAATAGTAAATAATCACTATTTTAGCCCACCAACCTAAAATATATGAATATTACCAGGCTCCTGCTGATAGCCGGATTCAGCATTTTTTTCCAAGCAAACAATCTTTTTTCTCAAGAATCAGACTCCACTGACCAGGCCATTGAAGTGGTGGATTCTGTTGAGACCATTTCCACTGATGTCTCTGTCGCTATCAATCGGGTAGGCCTAGACAAGAAAATCAACGACGGCTTTGAGCCTTTCGGGAAAGGAGTAGGAGATGTCATTTTTTATGCTCCTGTCATTGCAGAGGATATTCTCTATGCAGAAAAAGGAATTCTCAGGTCTGAAAAAAGTTTTTATAAGAACCCTCCATTTAAGGTAGACTATTCTTACGAGAATAAACCAGACTTCGACCTGATCTACACGGTCGAAAAACTGGCAGATGGTAACCTCCACATCTCTTATCCAAAGACCATTTCTGTTCCTCTAGGAGAGGAAATAGACATACAAGGAAACAAGCTTACAGTTTCCAGCTCGGGAGTTAGTGGGTCAGAAGGAAATGAAATGCTCAATCTGGCAGTTACTTCTACCTCCTCTCTAGATGCCTATAGCTTTGACGCGCTTGAAGTAGAGAAAGATGCAGATGTGAGCGGCCTGACAGAAGTAGCCATCACCTATCCACATAAAGAATATCTGAAAGAAGGAGAAAGTGCGGAAGTAGCAGGCATGAACCTGACAGTAAATCCGAACGCTGATTCTTCTTTCGATCTTAGCGCTGGAAAGCAGTACACTTTCCAGATGGTAGAAGTTACCTTTCTACCTTTCATTATCATCATGCTCCTCCTGGGAGCTACCTTCTTTACCATTGCCTTCCGCTTCATTAACATCAGGAAGTTCAAAATGGCCATCGACATTGTAAGAGGGAAGTATGATGATCCTGATGATGAAGGAGAGGTATCCCACTTCCAGGCACTTTCAGCCGCCTTATCTGGAACAGTCGGACTGGGAAACATCGCAGGGGTAGCCATCGCCATCTCTATAGGTGGGGCAGGTGCAACTTTCTGGATGATACTTGCGGGTCTATTGGGTATGTCCACCAAGTTTGTGGAATGTACCCTCGGGGTTAAATACAGAAGAATCAATGATCAAGGCGTAGTATCAGGTGGACCTATGTACTATCTGAGTGAAGGCCTGGCCAAAAAAGGGATGGTAGGCCTTGGAAAAGTAGCTGCCATCTTCTTCTCCATCATGTGTATTGGAGGTTCATTTGGAGGGGGAAACATGTTCCAGGTAAACCAGGCCTTCCAGCAGTTTAAACTGGTAACAGGAGGAGCTGATAGTTTTGTAGCAGGATATGCCTGGGTGTTCGGACTGATCATGGCTGGTTTGATTGCCATCGTAATCATTGGAGGGATTAAGAGTATCGCCAATGTTACAGATAAAATTGTCCCCTTCATGTGTGGGGTCTATGTACTCGCAGCACTGGTGATCATAGGCATGAATCTGGGAGAAGTACCCAGAGTATTTGGAGAAATTTTCGGTAGCGCTTTTGCTCCTACTGCGGTAGCAGGTGGATTGATAGGGGTACTGATCCAAGGATTTAGACGAGCGGCTTTCTCTAACGAAGCCGGTGTGGGTTCTGCTCCTATTGCACACGCAGCTGTGAAGACAAAATATCCTGCCAGTGAGGGACTGGTTTCTCTGCTGGAACCATTCATAGATACCGTAGTGGTTTGTACCATGACTGCCCTGGTTATCATCATCACAAATAACCACCTGGATCCAAATGCTTCTGATGGGGTTCAACTGACATCAGCTGCCTTCTCTGGAGAAATTCCTTTCTTCCAGTACATACTGGCAGTAGCCGTAATCCTGTTTGCTTTCTCTACTATGATTACCTGGTCTTACTACGGGCTGAAAGCCTGGACCTATCTCTTCGGAGACAGCAGGCTGATGGATACCACATATAAGATTCTCTTTTGTGTATTCGTTATAATAGGATCAGCGGCGACATTGACTTCTGTAACGGATTTCTCAGACGCCATGATTTTTGCCATGTCCTTCCCCAACATCATAGGATTAGTGATCCTGCTTCCTGAAGTGCGGGAAGAATTGGCAAAGTACCTGGAACGAATTAAGGAGCTCAGTCCCATCAAAGCCAAGTAGGCTAAGGGTAACAGCTAAATGACTATATTGGGAGCGCAAAAGAATTATATTGCGCTCCCATTTTGTTTATCAAAATTGTTCTTCTCAAATATCTACTGATAGTTATCAGTAAGACCATATTTGGAAACGTGCTTACATAGTAAGTACTCAATGTTAAGGCGGGGAGGCCGTACCTCCACAGATCGTGGGCGGCAAGTGGGATGCATTGGAGGGACAAATCGTTTTTTGCCTACTTTTTTGGCGATTGAAAAAAGTAGGGCCCGCTGCAGGCGAAGTAGCACTGGTCAAAACGACCTGGACTTGATAATAAATACTCCATGATACTTTCTATGACCGGCTATGGTGCCGGAATTGCTAGCTCTGATTCCTTCCGCGTTACTGCCGAACTCAAATCTCTCAATAGTAAATACATGGAAGTTACCCTTAAGCTTCCTAAAGTATACTTGAAATACGAACATGAGATTCGTTCCATGCTAGGGAGAAGGCTGGGAAGAGGAAAAGTGGTGGCCCTTCTAAACATAGAAGTACTTACAGATAAAGTCCAGCGAATCAATATCAACCGTTCCTTAGCGAAAAGCTATCTCAAGGAACTGAATTCCATTAAGGACGAACTTAACCTGGCAGGTGATATAGATCTCTCCTTCCTGGTCAATATGCCGGAAGTGATTCCTACAGATATAGGAGAAGAGAATGAGGAGGAATGGAACCTCATCAGACAAGCCATAGAGCTCGCTTGTGAGAAATTAATCTCCAGCAGAAAAGTAGAAGGGGAAGCCCTTAATAAAGACCTAGCGTTCCACGTGGATTCTATCGGTTCTTCCCTGGAGAAAGTCGTGGAGTTAGCGCCCAGAAGAATAGAAAGAGTAAGAGAAAGGGTAGAAAAATCCCTGGATGATATCCGCGATAAGGTGGAAGTAGATCCTAACCGTTTTGAGCAGGAACTCATCTTTTACCTCGAGAAGCTGGACATCAATGAAGAGATCGTTCGCCTGGGTCAGCACCTCAAATACTTCAAGGAGATTCAGGAAGCGCCCAAAAGTAACGGTAAGAAACTACAGTTCCTTTCCCAGGAAATGGGCCGCGAAATTAACACCATAGGCTCCAAAGCCAATGACGCCGAAATCCAGCGCCTTGTCGTCAACATGAAAAACGACCTGGAAAAGATTAAAGAGCAGGTGCTGAATATTGTATAATGAAAAATCCCTTCTTGGCCTTTCATCATCCCGCTGAGCTTACAGGGTATGGGAAGAAGGGGCAGTCGGGATCTCCCAAACCTTTCCCCATCAACCGTAAGGACAATGCATGCATTGTCCCAACCTTTAGCTTAAAAAGGGTTCTGTAACTTATTCGATAAGGTCTGCCCCCTTAGCTTTCAAAAGCTTCTTAACCCACCTCTCGCTCTCCTCCCAAGAGGAAAAAGTCTGCGCTCCAAGCCATCATAAGGGTGAAATCCTCAGCTCCATGGGAGCGTTAATTCTGTAGAAAAACAGCGCATTTTGTTAGCCTCATAGAGGCGACATCTGTAGCAGCTTTAGGTTTCACCCCTAAAGGGGTTTCCCAATTACCTGTGTTTTTTTCTACTAAGGTTTCAGCCCTAAGGGCTTATGGATGACAGGTCATTCATTGTTGGATAAATCACGATTTACAGGGGCAAAAAATCTTTTGCCCGGCTTCCAAAAGAGTAGAAGATGAAAAATATTTCGTCTTCTGCATATGATCACTTGTGAATGATTCACCCACTACTTTACATACTCCTCCATATACGCATAAGGCTCTGTAAACTTTCCTTTCCAGAGGATGGTAGCTTTACGTAAAGCAGGCGGTAATCCTGCCTCTGCTATGTCATCTACAGAAAGATCTGCTTCTAATAGCTGGGTAAATAAAGGTGCCAATTCCTTACTGAACTGGGTGGAGGCATCCGCCGGAAATTCACAGGGGAGGTTGGTTACGGCCATGACGGCTATGCCCTCTCCTGTAAATCCATCTACAGACTCCTGGCTGGTGGGATCATAGACATAGACCGGATTGTCTATCCAGGTTTCCTTGGAAAAATGGATGGCGCCTTCCGGATCACAGGTAATATCTCCTATAACCTGAAGAGTTTTGTGCTGAGCATACCAGGCCTTGGTATCTTCTCTCGTAAGTAAACGCGGATACTTGGGGGACCAAATGATACAGTTGAGCATCATACTCACATATGGGAATACCCGATCCAGGTTAGATTCAAAATTCTCCGGCTCTTTTAGATAAAGAGAAAAGACTTCCTGATCCGTCATTTCTTTCCCTTTATAAGAGCTGTCCTCCTTGAACCTGTACATCTGCGGGATATCCAACACCAGTTTATACACCTTCTTTCTATCTTCATGCTCATAGGTGTGAACCAGTTGGTCTAGGGTAATGGATTCTACAGGTAGCAGGTCGAAGATCTCTTGCCCACCAGTGCTGGTCTTTCCAGCCCCTAGAAAACAACATATGAAGGGCGGTAAATCACCAGGAGTTCCTTCAGCCTCTATCTGCTGACCTATTTCTCGCATGAGCGACTTTACTGCTTGCATTCCCCCTGAATCAATGGCTTGAGGGACCTTGTGGAAGGGATGTGAAGCCCCCATTCTCTTCCCATAGGTCCATAGCGAATCTGTCATACCTGCATATCCGGCGAAATAGGTGAAGGCCGTGATCAGCCTCCTGTTCTGTGGATCTGTCACCAGCTCATAATCAATGAGGGTATTCTTTTTCTCAATGAGGGCCTTTAACAGTGGCCGATTTTTGACCTGGCCTTTATGGGTGTGCGAGAAAAAGAGATAGGTTTTCTCAGGGATAAGGTCTGTTTTCTTTACTTCCTTCAGTCCCACGATTACATCGGAAGCAGAGAGATCTTCAGAGGCTATAGCCCCCTTATCTTCATAGGTCTGATCCGGGAAGGCGCGCTTATTTTCGCCTGTTTCTGGATGTATGCCGGGCTGGACCAGAAGTTTGGCGCCATTGCGGTGGATTTCTGCTGCTATCTCAGGGCTAATGGCGACTCTCTGTTCGCCTTTTTTGTCAAGGTCTTCTCTTCTAATGCCAATGGTATAAGCCATATCATGTATTCTTTTCTTAGCGACTTTGCGTCTTGGCGTGGGAAATTTTCACGCAAAGCCGCTAAGACGCCAAGGGATTTATTTTCTCAATATATCTATCAATCTATCAGGATAGTTGGTGATGATACCATCTACGCCATAGTCTATCATCTTTCTCATGTCTGCCTCCTCATTCACGGTATAAACATAGACTTTTTTCCCAATCTTGTGTGCCTGATGGAGCGTTCTCCTATGTAACAATTTGTAGTAAGAATTGATGGCAGATACTCCTGGGTAATGAAGGACGTCCCCAAACTTATAGGCCTCATCATTATAGAAAGGGATGCCGGGAAGCCTTCCCACATACAGCTTGTGCACCTCCATATCCGGTGCTATTCTCACCAGTTCATCCACTACCTCGCTCTCAAAGCTCTGGAGAACCACCTGCTTTTCCATGCCATATTCTCTCACCTGATCCACTACTGCTTTTTCTATCCCCTCATACAAGCCTTTCTCTCCTTTCTTCAGCTCCAGCAGAAGGACAATTTTCCCCTGAACCAAGTCAAAACCCTCTTTCAAGGTAGGGATCTTTTCTCCTGTGAATTCTTCAGAAAACCAGCTTCCAGCGTCTAATTGCTGGAGTTCTTCTACCGTAAAATCTCTCGCCTCACCACTTCCATTTGTGGTTCTCTCCAATGTAGCATCATGTAAGATGATGACCTCCCCTTCCTTACTTAGGTGTAAATCCACTTCAATCATATCCACACCAGCGTCTATGGATTTCTGGATAGCTGCCAGGGTGTTTTCCGGCGCAATGCCGGAACTCCCCCTGTGAGCTATCACCAGCGGACTTTTTTCTTGCTTAAGATGGGTGGGTGTGTTGATCCACCACATGTACAAGAGGCTTAATAGAACGATTGTAATCAAAAATAGCTTGAGCATGAGATATTCTCTATGGTTCTACAGTATGCAAGATATAGAAAGAAAAAGCTCCCACAGCCAATACATGAGTTTGTAATTTTATAAGACATAATTAAACGAAACCTGAAGCATGATTCACAGATTGGATAGATGGTATTACAGAGAGTCCAGTGTAGGGGTGTACTTCCAGAGAAGATGGGTATATCAGGCACATGAGAGTAGCTTTGAAAGCATGGGCTGGGGATTCGGGAAGGACTACCAGTGCGTCTTCTTCAAGGGGTGCTACCTACAACATGCTGATAAAAATAGTTTTCATGTAGATCCGCATTCAGGCATAGGAGAAGATGCCCAGGGCTTCAGGATATCTGGAAAATTTGCCGGGAAGTATTCACCTGTTTATTCCTTAGTCCCAGGCCAGGGGTTACAAAACCTGAATGGAAAATCCCTCTACTTTGGGATGGGTTATGAGGAAGTATTTAACATACTGGGAGATCCCTGGCAGATAGCACATGAAGAGTGGAGCTCGAAAGAGGCTCTGTCCGGACTCAATACCCAGGAGTACCCTTTATGGGATTGGGACTACAGACATCTGGGATTTGTGGCTTCCTTTGACCAGCAAGGAGGACTTTGTCAGTTTCAGCTAAGACCTGAGTACGAAGATCCACTGGGGTGTAGAATTCTCCTGAACAGACAAGATCTCTTCAATACACCCATACATTCTCTACAAAGCCTGGAGTCATCCGGCTTCACCAGAGTATCCCATCCCACAAGAACCTTAATGATGCACAACGTCTGGGGCCTCATGTTACACATGGTTCCTGGCCTGGATATGTATGAAAGCAGTGCCCAAACAAATTTCCCTAAAGACCAATACTTCATTCAATCTGTTCTATTTAGTAGCTGGGATAGAACTCAACTGGGCCTAACAGAAGAAAGAAAACCCTATCTCATGCATGCCTAAGTAGGTACTTGTTTCTTGATGGCCTTATGCCCAATTTGGTGGTCTTAATCATGCCATACAGCTAATAGGGCACATCCAGATGGATATACAAAAACTGTCGGTAATTATTCCTGTCTACAATGAAGAGAGAACGCTCACCAAGATTCTGGATAGAGTAAAAGAAACTGAGCTGATCCACGGAATAGAGAAAGAACTCATCATTGTCAATGACTGCTCTACTGATAAATCTGAAGACATCATATTAGCTTATCAGAAAGAACACCCTGAGCTTACCATAGAATACCTGGCCCATGAAAAAAATCAGGGAAAGGGTTCTGCCCTCCACAATGGCATAAAAAAAGCCTCTGGAGAATACCTCATCATTCAGGATGCGGACCTGGAATATGATCCAACTGAATATAACCTGCTACTGAAGCCTGTTTGCGACGGCTTCGCGGATGTGGTATATGGGTCCCGTTTCCTGGGCGGAAATCCACATAGGGTCCTATTCTTCTGGCACTCTATTGGCAATAAGTTCCTGACCTTCCTTTCCAATATGTTCACCAACCTGAACATGACAGATATGGAGACTTGCTACAAGCTATTCAAGACTGATATAGTGCAGGGACTAAGTCTAAAAGAGAAAAGATTTGGCTTTGAACCGGAGGTAACGGCCAAGGTTTCTCGCGTGAAGGGCATCAGGATTTATGAGGTAGGGATTTCCTATTACGGAAGAACCTATGAGGAAGGGAAGAAGATAGGATGGAAGGATGGCGTGAGGGCCATTTACTGCATATTAAAATACGGACTGTTTTCCAGATGAGAGAATTTGCTTTCAAGGAGAAAGATCAAGAAGGCCTTGTTACCCTAGAGACTCTATCAAAAGCGGACCACTTTAATGACTGGATGTTTGAGACCATTCTCCCGGAAGTAGAGGGAGAAAAAATTCTGGAAATAGGCAGTGGAATAGGAAATATTTCCCATCTGTTTCTGGAGAATGGCTATAAGATCACGCTGAGTGATATCAGAAGTCACTATTGTCAGCATCTCCAAGGTACCTTTCAGTCATTTGAGAATTTAGGGGGAGTCGTGAATCTGGACCTTGTTCATCCACAGTTTGGGAAGGAGTACGCTCCTCATCTGCAGCAGTATGATACTGTCTTTGCGCTGAATGTCATAGAGCATATAGAGGATGATACCCTCGCCCTCAGAAATGCAAGCCAACTCCTAAAGCCGGGAGGGAAGCTCATCATTCTGGTGCCAGCTTATCGGGCTTTGCATAACAGCTTTGATGAAGAGCTGCATCACTACAGACGTTACACCAAGAGTAGTTTAACAAAACAAATGCTACTAAATGGTCTCCAGATACATAATAGCTTTCATTTTAACTTTCTGGGTATATTTGGCTGGTGGGTATACGGAAGCCTACTAAAGAATAAGCTGATTCCGGAAGGCCCTATGAGCTGGTTTAACAGGCTGGTTCCTGTGATCAAACTACTGGACCGACTGGTTTTAAGAAACATAGGCCTCTCAGTCATAGTTAGTTCTCATAAACGACCCTAAATAATTGACCTGGACATGAAAATATTCCCTTCTCTTTTCATCATCTCGCTAATCATGCTGTTTAGCTGTGAGGAAACACAGCAACCTATTACTGAAGAAGCTCCTATCTCTTATACTTACCTGGCTCTGGGGGACTCTTACACCATAGGAGAAAGTGTAGATGCCTCACTAAGATGGCCCGTCCAACTGGCGGATAGCCTCAACAGTTTAGGTTTTCAGGTAGAAGATCCCCTCATCATAGCTACCACAGGATGGACCACAGGTGAACTCCAACAAGGGATAGCCACCACCAATATTCAGGACACCTTTAATTTGGTGTCATTACTCATAGGCGTGAATAACCAGTTTAGGGGATATGACACAGCTCAATATAGACTTGAATTTCAGGAACTATTGAGTCAGTCTGTTGAATTTGCCGGAGGAGAGGAAGATCACGTGTTCGTGGTGTCTATTCCTGATTATGGCGTAACACCTTTTGGTAAAAACAGAAACCCGGAAAAAATAGCCATAGAGCTGGACCTGTATAATGATATGGCCCGTGGGATATGTGAGGCCAGAGGAATAGACTTCTACAACATTACTGATATTTCCAGAAAAGGCCTGGATGACCCAGAACTGGTAGCTTCTGATGGCCTTCATCCCTCAGGAAAAATGTACAGCCAGTGGGTTCAGAGAATTCTCCTGCTAGTAAAAGAGAAACTTCAGTAGGATATTCTCACAAAGCACAAAAAAAGAATGAGCCATCCCTTTTAGAAGAATGGCTCATGTATTTTCTAATTACTAGACTCGCTAGTCTTAGCTCTGAACACTTAGCAGAGAAGCGTCCGCTATTTTATCTACTATTCCATATTCCAGCGATTCTTCTGCATCCATCCAGTAGTCTCTGTTGAAATCCTTAAATACCTGATCGTATTTCTTTCCACAGTTATCTGCCAAAATCTTGGCTATGATTTCTCTTGTTTTCAGAATCTGCTCAGTAGTGATCTGGATATCTGAAGCCTGACCCTGTATGAATCCCATACTAGGCTGGTGAATCATCACTCTTCCGTTAGGGAATATATATCTCTGGCCTTTCTCTCCACCAGATAGCAGAAGTGAGCCCATGGAAGCAGCTAGTCCCATACAAACAGTAGTTACGGGAGAACTGATCATCTGCATGGTGTCATAGATAGACATACCGGAGGTAACCATCCCTCCTGGGCTATTGATATAGAACTTAATTTCTTTTCCGGGATCCTTGCTTTCAAGGTACATCAGACGGTTCACCACATGCTTGGCAGAACTGTCATCCACCACACCCCAAAGGAATACTTTACGCTCATTCAGGAACTTGTCATCAAAACGGTTAAGCTTGGAGATGGCTTCTGTAATTTCGGTTTCTATTTGGCTCATATAGTTATTAACTGATTTGGCTTTTGAGGAACATTGTGATGGTATGACACATAGTAGCTACTCAGCGTGACAGGCAAAGTAACAATATTTCCTTCAAAAGTCCTCAGCAATATCTAAAGGAGAATTAGCTCTGTTTTAACATGGGGTAAGAGACGATCATTTCTTTCTCTTTATACCCTATTTCCTGCTCTATATCTATCTGAATGAGCTTTCCTACCGCTAAATAAAGCTTTAGCCAGAGCTGGCTTTTGTCTGTCTTTCCCAGCAATAAATAAGGCCCGCCGGCTGTATGGTACCAGGAAATGGAATGTACGTCCCTGAAAATCTTAAGCAGATATATGCCCGCATCTACATGACCGGTCAGCATATTTTGAATTTCAGGACTGGAGATTTTAATATCATCCTTAAGAATTTCTATCAGCCTGCCCAGGTCTTGTCCCTGGCATACTTCTACGAAGGTCTGATATAACTCCTGATGATGTGCTATGTCCACAGAGTATCTACTCTTGTCAGCTTTCAGGTGTCTCTTTGCGCGGGAGAGAATCTGGCGAGAATTCTCAGGCGTAATCCCCAGTAGATCCGCAATTTCTTTGTGAGAATAATCAAAGAGTTCCTTCAGGATGAAGATGGCCCTCTCCATAGGATTCAGCCTTTTCAGTATTCTCAATATCCCGTTAGAAAGGTCTGGCCCATTCTCTATCAGCTGTGGCAGATGATCTACTAATAATTCCGGAGCTATGTCTATGGCATTCTGCCCATGAAATTTTTTCTGATCCCTGATTACGTTCAGGCACCTGTTAATGGTACTTCTAACCAGGTAGCCCTTGGGATTGTCAAGCTCTTTATCCTCTTTAGCTACCCATCTAAGGAGGGTTTCCTGCACCACATCTTCTGCCTGGCTTTGGTCTTTCAACATATTGCCGGCTATGGGTAACAGGAGATCATAATATTCCTGAAGATTGTTCGTCTCGGTAGTTGGTTTCATACTTGCCTTTTTTGCCACTAGAAGCGGAATGGTCTAAGGGGAAAATGTAAACGGGATAGTGATACCTTATATATACGCACCCCACCCTCTGATGTTTTGGCATTTTTCTCCCTTTTCTTAGCTGACGAATGAGCCCGTGCTTTATGGTTTTCCACATACATTTCCACAAAATGTGGGTAAATCAGGGCAGTTGTGGAAAAGCTAGCCCGAATGTGGACAGTATCCACAAAATTGTGGAGAGCTTACCAGAAGGGAGTGGTAATTTTAAGATATCAATAAACACTTCTCGTCCATTAGTCCATTGGCAGTGCCTTTATTCACTGCTTAGAAGCATGTAGTCTCTAACCCTACGTGCTATTCTTGACTAAAGACCAAATTATTAAATAGTACTAATTTTTGTACGTATGCAAAGCAGTGCAAATTTTAAAGTAGACCCACGTCTGGCGTCATTACTTGGGGAAAACTACCGCTCTACAGAGCTGGCCATCAAGGAGTTAATAGATAATTCTTTTGATGCAGATGCTCAGCATGTGTGGGTAACCCTCCCTAAACCGCTGACCAATGACCCTATTATCATTAAGGATGATGGTGTAGGCATGACGGAGAAAGAGCTCAGAAATGAGTACCTGAACATAGCCAGTAGCCGTGTTTCCAGAAAAGGGGAGTATACACCACTTAGAAGGAGAAAAGTAAAAGGGAGAAAAGGGATAGGAAAATTTGCCGGCCTCATGGTAGCCTCTCTCATGGAAGTGAAAACACAGACCAGAGGGAAAGCTACTCACCTGAAAATATGGCGCGATGAGCTTATAAAGGGAAAAAACGACCTGGAGCAAATCAACCTTCCTATAGGCACAGACGCTTGCCCACCAGAAGAAGTGGGTACACAGATCGTTCTTAGCGGAATCAATCAAAACTTCACCTTCCCCAACCCTGACAGGTTGAAGCATTTGCTGGCCCTGGAATACGGGAGACAAAAGGACTTCAGCATTTATGTGGATGGGATACAGGTGGACATTGAAGATATCCCCGGAGAGACCTTCGAACATAACTTTCCACTATCTACGGGTGAGAACGTACAAGTCAGGTATACGATAGCTGACGTACGTAAATCTCTCAGGCATTCAGGCATGGCCATAAGAGTTGGAGGAAAGATCGTAGGGAATCCGGGCTATTTTGGACTTGATGAACATGAAGATATACCCTTCAAGCTACTCAAACGCTTGTTTGGAGAAATAGCTACTGATGCCCTCCAGGATGACGTTACCGCGGACTGGGGTTCCATCATAGTGAATAGTAAAATTCTCCAGGAGATAACTGAAAAAATCCAACCCTTGCTCATAGAGTCTCTCTTGTCTACCTACGAGAGAGAACTCCATTTTTCTAAGGCACGTCTGAAGAAGACCCTGCAGAATGCCATCAGTGGCATGAGCCCCATCAGAAAGAAATATGTAGAAAACACCGTAGACAGGATTCTCAAGAAATTTTACGGAGAGAGTGAAGCCCGAATAGCTAATGTCCTTTCAGTCCTCCTGGAGTCATTAGAAAAGAATGACTATTGGATGGTGATGCAGAACATGGAACATCAGCAGGACCACCAGGTAGAAGATATGGTGGATGCCTTCTCAGAATTTGGGCTGATAGACATAGCCATGATTGCCCAGCAGTCTACCCACAGGCTACAAATCCTGCGTAATCTGGAGAATCTCATCTTCAACCCCGAAACCACTGTATATCAGATCCGAAAAGCCCTGGAGAATAACCTGTGGCTACTGGGCAATCAATTTGCTCTGATTACGACGAACACCGAATTGCAGGAGTCTGTAAATCTGTATCTGGATCACAAGTTTACCAACGGCCACGCCAAAGACCGTCCGGAACTCCTGCCCGTGCAGGAATTCAACAAGAATCTCCTCATGATGGACCTGAAAACACCGGAAGCTGCGCTTTCTATGGAAGACTGGCGCCAGGCCAAACAGTACATTCAGGACCTGAGTGTGTATCTGCCCGGCAGAGAAATCAAAGTTCTGGCCATAGGAGGGGCTGTAGAACCTAATCTGGTAGCACAAAGAGCCAATAGCGACATTAAGTTTCTGTCCTACAAGGCCCTGATCAGTGAAGCCAGGGTTCAACTGAACTGGCTGATCTCTGAACTACAGAAAAAAAATTAGTTGTACTAACAAATTAGCAAACACCCAGCCCGCTTTTATATGTGATTCTGCTTTCACCGACTGATATAACCCAATACTAACCGAGGATGTATTTTACCTAATATTACCTCAGCCGGCACAGCAGGAATATCAACCCAAATGGACTGGAAGTGAAAACAGGCCGTTCTCGATGAGAGCGGTAGATGAAAAAGAGCCCGAGAGTAATCGGGTTCTTTTTTTGCTTTTAAGGGAGGACAGGAGTCCGTGGATCAAATCCTGAACATTCAGGAGCTTATTCAGTACGTATCTTTGAGTTGATAAGCTCCTGCTTGTCAACAGAGAAATATCGGACTATCGTCCGATAAAATATTTCCACCCCTAATTCTCCAACGCCTCATTAAGGAAGCTATTCAGTGGATAAAGGGCCTGGAAAGTTTCCAAGGTATCATCTAGCCAATCATCGCTTCGTACCTGCGCATCAGAAAAGGACTTCATCACATAATATCCCTTATACTTTAGGAGCTCTATGTCTGGATGGTCTTTGGGATATCCTTTGGGAGCGGTTTTCAGACGGGCCCCTCTTAGCTCCCCAAAGTGCTGCTTAAACTCATCTTCTTCTATAAATTCTCTCAGCTCCTCTCCTCTCATCTCTATATGATGCCTGATTTTTTTCAGGTTAGCGGATTCAGGCTGGTAGTTACCTCCGCCAGCCATACTTTCTCCGGGCTTCAGATGTACATAATAGCCGGCATAAGGTGATTTCTTTCCTCCTTTAGCTATGGACGCAGCAAAATTGGTTTTGTAAGGAGACTTATCTTTGGCAAACCTGATATCTCTGTTAATACGAAACATGCAGTTTTTTGCTATCTGATCGTGCACACCAGGATCAAACTCCTGCATCTCCGGAATCAGTCTGTCTATAAAGGAGAGAAAGTTTTCCTTCGCTTGCTTGTATCTCTTTCGGTTATCTTCAAACCATTCTCTATGGTTATTCTCCGCCAGTTCAGCTAAAAATGTAAGCGTATGTTGTTCTATCATACAGAAAATGTTCGTTATAGAAAGTGAAAAGGGAATTTCGAATTTAGTTCTTATATCAGAAAGCTTATTTTCACCGTATAAACCTCAGGATATTCCATCCTGTCTTTCTGAAACCCAATCTTCTTGTTGTAAAGATTCACAAGGTTTCAGGCTTTGCGCTGTAAGCCCCATCAACTCTTAACTTTTGTTTTCGGTATTAACTTATCCAACGTATAGTCTGATGTTGGGTTAACCATACAACAGATAGCCACAAAGTAAACGTACGTACAAAATCGAAAGTTGGTGGCACAAAGTCTACAATCACTCATAAACCACGATCACTATAGTTTATTAAACCTTTGGATTAAGAACCAGTCAAAACAGAAAATGATTTAATGAATAATCTAAAGATCTTTGTTTTGGCTCTTGTATTGGTTAGCTGTTCAGAAAAGGATGACATACAGCCTATTGAAAATCCTGACATTGATAAATTAAGATCGTCATACGGCATAGATGGACTAAATCAGCAATACCTGAGTGATATTGCCTTATTAGGAGATGGAATTTCAGGCATCAATGGTATTAGTTGGGATGACATTGAGCCTAATGCCCCTCAGAATGATGTACATGATTACCAACTACAAACGGAAATGATGGTACTAAACCGTGAACTAGAAGCGGTCAATAGAAAACTCCAACTAAACTTTCGGCTCGCCTCTCATTGGGCACTGGATAGAGACCCTACAAATCAGGTTACAAATCCGGAAGATGGCTCTAAAGAGGATGGCATTTTGGGGGTAAAACCCTCTCATGAAAAAGATCTGGCGGACGTGATCAGGTTCATCTTGAACCACCTGGAAGTTGAAGTATTACAGGTAGGCTCAGAGGCTGAAAATGAATGGTTAAGTGGGGATGCATATGTACGGGCTTTATCTATCATCTACCAAGCTGCCAAAGAGGTTCAACCAGATATTACAGTCATGGTATTTGGCTTTAATCCGGCCAACTATTTTACCCAGCCACAAAACTTTAATGAAGCGCTTGTTCAGGAGAAGCTTGACTTCGCAGAAACAGTTATCCGTAAAGGGGAAGCATGGTATGATGTATTCAGCTTTCATGCTTCCAGAGAATTTGAGGCTATTCCTCCTACTTTTGACTGGATCAAAGCCCAAATGGAAGCCAGCGGATATGTAAAACCCATATGGGTAGATGACATGTACTCTGGACCGTGGTTAGACCCCAACGCAGGAACAGCTAGTGAAAAAGAATTATTCGATAGATTGCTAGTAGGGAACCCTCAGGCAATAGCTGAATTTGACAGTCTGCAGGCGGGCTATATGGTTAAAAAAATCACCTCCAGCTTTAAGGCAGGAATTGAAAAAGTATTTGTTTCCTCAGACGTTGATTTTGATTCCTACTACATCCCTAATTGGCGATACGCAGGATTGATCAAAAGTAGTGGTGTGCAAAAGCCTGCCTATCATAACCTGAAACTTCTTATTGAGAAAACAGATGGTTTTGAAGGCGTTCAGAATGTACATAATCACCTGTATGAATTTACCTTTTCAGATAAAAAACCCATCTATATCTACTGGAATGAATCAGATCGTCCTGAAGACTTATCTGTCTTACATTCGAACTCTTTTACCATCCACCAATTTGTATACAAGGTGAATGACACGCCCATATCTTCCGTAGTAACAGATATTAACGGCTATACCTTTGGGGCCAAGCCCACGTTAATTGAACTAAATGACTAGAAGTTATGATGGACAAAATAGAAAGCGAATGATGGGAATTCCATCACTACATTAATTTGAGTTTATAAGTTTCACTGTAAAAATTTATTTTAGGCCTTCTATGAAGTTACCAATAAACACCTCCTCAATTTCTTTCCTCCTGGTTTTGGCTTTTCTCACTTTCTCTCCGCAAGCCTCTGCCCAGGAACGCTTTCACTTTAAAATAGCTAAGCTCAAATACGGTGGGGGTGGCGACTGGTATGCAAACCCCAGCTCTATGCCTAACCTTATAGAGTATGTGAATGAGAATAGCACTACCAAGATAGCTCCTCTCGAAGATGTAGTAGAGGTAGGAGGGTCTCAGATTTTCCAGTATCCTTATGTGTACATGACAGGACATGGAAATGTCAATTTCTCTGAGAGTGATGCAAGTAACCTGAGAAAGTACCTGCTAGCAGGGGGGTTCTTACACATAGATGATAACTATGGGCTGGATGTGTACATCAGAAGAGAAATGAAAAAGGTGTTTCCAGAGTTAGAATTTGTAGAGCTTCCTTTTTCTCATGAGATCTATACTTCTCACTTTGACTTCCCTAAAGGACTCCCCAAAATACATGAGCATGATGGGAAGCCCCCGCAAGGGTTAGCGTTGATATATGAGGGGAAAGTGGTGTGTTATTATACCTACGAGACGGATCTGGGAGATGGCTGGGAAGACAAGTCAGTCCACAATGATTCCGAGGAACTTAGGGAGAAAGCCTTGCAAATGGGCGCTAATATTATACTCTGGGCCATTACCAATTGACCTTATTTATCGTTCTTCCGTAAATAGGGTATATCGTACTCACTAATATTCAAAAAATAGACAGAATGATTGTTTGGGATTAGTGAATACTTTATTTTAAGTAATATAAAGATCTAGAAGTTTCGTATGAGCGTGTTAAGCCTGATAGTTCGTCGCAGATTAGTGTTAGTACTTCTTCTTTCAGGATGGTTTTTTGCCTGTAACCAAGGGCCGGATAAAGCGGAAATTATTCAGCTGGAGCAGTCTTATCAAACGCTGCTGGAGGCCAATGGACCATCTTCACAGAGAGAGGAAATGATGGTCCTTTCCCAACAATTAGCGGATACCTATGAGGCCTATGTTCAGTCTAATCCCAAGGATCCCGAGGGCGTAGAATTTTTATATAAAGCTTCTGAGCACCTGGAAAACCCCCTAAATAAGCCCGAAAAAGCCATTGAAGTACTTGATAAAATAGCTACTGAATTTCCTGAACATCCCAGAGCAGCTGACGCCATGTTCAGGAAAGGATATATCTACCACAATACCCTCCAAGATCTGGATAAAGCGAAAATAGCTTACAACGAATTTATCGAAAAATACCCCGATCATCAGTTAATTCCTTCTGCTAAATTTGAAGTAGAATTTCTGGGAATCCCGACTGATGAGTTATTAGAAAGACTGCCGGCAAACGCTGAAAAGTCTGATAATGACTCTGTTTTGTCCGAATAAGTCAGAGAAATATACGCTCGCCTGAAATTTCAAGTTTTCACTTGGAATAAATCGTAATTTGATATTACATAACCTAAACAATAATCATACAATAATTATCGCGATTTGCGGTTAGTGGTTGTAGTATATTTGTTTCGCTGGTTGTATCGGTCAAATATATTATGAATATCGTACGTTCCCTTTTCCTAATATCCGCTCTGGCTTTAGCTGTATCCTGTAATGATGATCCATTTGATGACGCTGGATCCCAGGAAAGGATTTTCATCCACGTAATTAACGCCTACGCGAATACAGATGCAGTAGATATCTCCATCACTGCCTTTAATAATGAGCAAAAAATAGCCTCTGATCTTTCTGTTGGTAGTTCTTGGCCACAAAGTGGGTATGCATCTCTATTAACAGACCCTAATGCATCAGATACTAGCACCACTAACACGGGTGGTCTACTTATAGCCGTTGACGAGCATACCTCAGGAGCCAGTGTGATTAGTCCTGAGTTTCTGGCCATGAGACCTAATACAAGGTCTACTCTGGTACTGCTTGATAGTGCAGGCCTTCCTATTCTGGTTAAAGCTTTCGACAGCTTTTCTGAAATATCTAAAGATGATCCTAATGTGAGATTCATGAATCTCAATACTGATACAAAGTCTGTAAGTCTGATTACAGACACCCCATCTCTCCGCATCAATTCTCTTAATTTTCTCAATTATTCAAGGTTCTTTCAGTTTCCTGAGCAGGAATACACCTTCTACGTAGAAGATGATTTCACTGGTGAGATTTTGGATTCTATCCAGAATGTCATACTGGAGCCTGGAAAACGTTATAATTTCTTTCTGACTCAAAAGGAAGGTTCTCCTTTAGCGGGTTATGCTGTTCTTAATCTTGATGAGAATGAGTAAACCCAGGTAATCTCCCTCTGACAATGAAAATTTGTGAGTGGTGGGAGGTTTTTGCCCTTGATATGTGTACTAACATGTGTATCATGTAGCAAAACCTCTACAGGAAGCAGTTTACTATTGAGAAATTGTTCATAAGGTTCCTTACTGCGTATTCCGAGCCAGAAATAGCGGATACTTATGTTGCTACATGCTTTTAGGAGAAATATGTAGTCGCAAAAGTTCTCCTAAGCAAGATAATGGCCTGAAAATGGATATGTATC
>JBCBKZ010000160.1:0-9545 GCA_038520955.1 Bacteroidota bacterium
CACATCCTCCTGGTAGGAAACAACCTGGGTTCACGCATGATGAACTATGGATTCTTCGAAGCGGAGCTTCAGTTGAGATATCCAGATAGCATGCTATACATCAGAAATATGTGTGATGGAGGGAATACGCCTGGCTTTAGGCCGCATTCAGGGAGAATTTCTCCATGGGCATTTCCAGGAGCTGAGAAATTTCAGACAGAACTAGCCAATCCTTCAGGTAGTCTTGGACACTTTGAGAGCCCTGACGACTGGTTAAGCAGGCACAAAGCAGATGTCATCATAGGCTTTTTTGGGTATAGCGAATCATTCGAAGGTCCTGAAGGACTGGAAATGTTTAAAGGAGAGCTGGCAGCTTTCATAGATCATACTCTCGCCCAGAAGTACAATGAAGAATCAGCCCCCAGGCTGGTATTGGTAACGCCTATAGCTTTTCAGGATCTTTCAAACCAGTTTGATCTTCCTGATGGGGTACAAGAGAATAAGAACCTTGAGTTGTATGCTGAGGCTATGATGAGAGTAGCTCAGGAAAAAGGCGTGCCCGTAGTCAATGCTTTCAGCCCAACTAAATCCTGGTTTGGGAGAGACAAAAGTCTGACCATAGATGGTTTCCAGTTATCTGAGAAAGGCTACCGTAAATTTTCTCCCTTCATGGTCAATACAGTCTTTGGAACTACTTCCGCTAAAAGCAGGAAGAAAGCCAACGTACTGGCTGCAGTGCAGGACAAAAACTGGTTCTGGCATAACGACTTTAAAAGTCCTAATGGCGTGCATGTGTTCGGCAGAAGATATAATCCTTTTGGGCCAGATAACTATCCTGCTGAGTTAGCCAAGCTGAGAGAAATGACAGCTATACGTGATACAGCTATCTGGATGGCGGCTCAAGGGAAATCCTATGATATCAGCAAAGCAGATGAAAGTACCACTACCCTACCAGCTGTCCAGACTAACTATGATCCGTCCAGACTTAATGGAAGTACAGAATACCTGTACGGACAAGATGCCTTGGATAAACTAACAGTGCCCGAGGGATACAAAATAGACTTATTCGCTTCTGAAAGGGAATTTGAGGACCTAGCTAATCCTGTTCAACTCTCCTTTGACAATAAAGGCAGACTTTGGGTGGCGACTATGCCCACTTATCCACACTATCGCCCAGGGGATGAAAGACCCAATGATAAGCTAATCATACTGGAAGATACAGACAATGATGGGAAGGCAGACAAGCAAATTGTGTTCGCGGACAACCTCCACCTCCCTCTGGGTTTTGAGTTTGCACCTGAAGGGGTATATGTTTCTCAAGGGACCAATTTGGTTCTCCTAAAAGATACAGATGGAGATGATCAGGCAGATGAAAAGGAAATTCTCCTAAGTGGCTTTGATGATCATGATACTCACCACGCCCATTCAGCCTATTGTGCTGATCCATCCGGTGCCATTTACATGGGGGAAGGGGTATTTCTGCACACCAATGTGGAAACGCCTTACGGAACGGTAAGAGCTACCAATGGAGGTTTCTATAGATACAGCCCTCAAAGAAGACATCTTGAGAGAGTGTCTCAAGTCTCCATCCCTAATCCATGGGGCATAGCCTTTGATGAGTGGGGACAGAACTTCTTTGCGGAGACTTCCGGGCCAGATGTATTGTGGATGCTCCCAGGTTCTGTTCTACCCAGATACGGAGAAGCTAATTTTAAGTCCTTCAACCTGATTGAAGATGCACACAGAGTTAGGCCTACTTCTGGTTTAGAATTTGTGTCAAGTGGTCATTTCCCTGAGGAGGTCCAGGGAGACTTGCTTATTAATAACAACATTGGTTTCCTGGGGATGAAACAACATAGAATGGTGGATGACACTACGGGCTATGTGAGTACGCATAGGCAAGATCTGATTGTAGGTAGTGATCCAAATTTCCGTCCGGTAGATATGGAGTTTGCGCCTGATGGTTCTCTATATGTGGTTGACTGGCATAATACGCTTATAGGGCATATGCAGCATAATGCACGTGATCCTTATCGGGACCATGTTCATGGAAGGGTATACAGGATTACCTACCCTTCCAGGCCTTTAGTGGAACCAGCCCAAATAGAGGGAGCCAGTATAGAAACGCTGTTGGATAACCTCAAACTGCCAGAATACAGAACCAGATACAGAACTCGTAGGGAACTGAGAGGAAGAGATACGGATAAAGTATTAGCGGCCATGAAAGACTGGGTAGCAGCCCTGGATAAGGAAGATCCCAACTATGAGCATCATGTGCTTGAGGCCCTGTGGCTAAGTTGGGGACTGAACCAGATAGATGAGGATCTACTCGGACAAATGTTAGCTGCTGAAGACTTCAGAGCAAGAACAGCTGCGGCAAGAATTCTCAGGTATACCGGACATCAGGTAGAGAATCAGGCAGAACTGCTACAAAAGGCGGCGGCTGATCCCCATAATAGAGTACGTCTGGAAGCCTTGGTAGCTGCTTCATGGCTTTCTCCCGAAGAAGGGAATCCCATCCTGGAAGTGGCAGGTGAGCAAGCCCTAGACAGATGGATGAAACCTACCTATGAGACAGCATTGGCGCACTTGAATGATAGCCCGGTCAAGAAAAAGGACCCCAAAAAGATCTGGACTCACCTGAAAGGAGAGGATAGAGAGATGTACATACAAGGGATGGAAATCTACGGAAGAGATGGACACTGTGCTACCTGCCACCAACCTAAAGGACAAGGTCTTCATGCCTCCGGCTTCCCTCCACTTATCAATACTGACTGGGTGCTAGGAGATGAAGAAAGGCTTATCAAGCTGACCCTACATGGGCTGATGGGTCCCATGGACGTGCTAGGAAAACACTATCCTGGCAATGTACCAATGACACCTTGGGGAGGGATGTTGAATGATGAGGAAATAGCCGCGGTTCTGACTTACGTGAGAAATTCCTTTGGAAATAGAGCACCTGTCATCTCAGCTTCCACCGTCAAAAAGGTCAGAGAAGCTACCAAGGATCAGGAGGGATATTATAGCCCGAAAGAGTTGCTGGAGGGGAAATGATTTTCAGCCACGAATACATGAATCATCACTAATTTATATTGGTGTTCATTTGTGTATTCGTGGCCCTTCTTTGGCTCATTCCATTCTAAACCTGCTTTAACAACACCTAAATTAGAATGGCATGAATGATATTTTATTCAAATCAGAGAGCTATCAAATCGTAGGCAAATGTATGGAGGTCCACAATCAACTTGGGCCGGGATTCCTTGAAATTGTATATAAGGATGCGCTAGAATGGGAGTTCAGAAAAGCTTCAATCCCGTACGAAAGAGAAAAAGAATACACAGTTTCCTACAAAGATATCATACTACCCCATAAGTTTTATGCTGACTTTGTAATCTTCAACTCAATTATTCTGGAAGTGAAAGCGGTTTCAGGTATAGCTGATATTTTCATAGCTCAGGCAATGAATTACCTCAAAGTTTCTGGGAATAGACTTGCCTTGATAGTCAACTTTGGAGAATTAAAATTGAAGCAAAAAAGGATAGTTCTATAGGTATTTTTCAGCCACGAATGCACAAATCATCACTAATTTATATTGGTGTTTATCTATGTATTCGTGGCTTTATTTAATCATCTATTCTTCTACTGCCTCCTCCGGCTGCCAATAATCAGACACTTGTAGATTTTTATTCACCCAATACTCATCATCCTGGAAGCTGTAGGCAGAGGGATTATAGTCTGGGCTTATTCCCATCTGGGCTTCCTGAGGTACTTCCATGTCCATGAGGAAGTAAGTCGCATTCACAAGCAACCGCCTTACCCCTTCGCTCATGAAGTCTGTAGATGAACCTATGGTAGAGGTAAATGAAGTCCCTGTTTGGCCTCCCGGTAACTGATAGGTCTTAGTCCAGGCAATAGGCATCATGGGTTCGTTCGGATTATAAGGCTCTTTAGTAGCAGGGTTCACGCTCGCAGGTTTTGCATCTGAGGGCTTAAGGCCAAAAAAGGGATCATTCTCATCAAACTCCCCTTCTCTTTCCAGTACTGTCCCCAAAAGGATGGGAGTAACAGATTCATCATTTTCCAATATCACTCCATACACATCTGTTGGTCCCCAAATATCTACCAGTTTTAGTCCCCTGGCGATAGGATGCGTCTCCGCCCCTTCAGCAATCACTCCACGGGTACTCTGATGCTTATGATGTCCATGGTGCGTATGCCAGTTTTCTCCCAGAACTACTTTCCCAAAGCCTTCATTCCATGGAGAACCTTCTTCCTGGAAGAAGTTCCCCCAATGGAGCCACTTGCTGGTGGAATCCTTTATGTGAAAAGCATGGGTAGCAGTCCTCAATCCTAACACCGGTTTACCAGCCAACAAATAATCCTGAAAATAGTTCATTTGCTCATCTGGTAAGTCTCTAAAACGGGTAAACAGAATCATTAAGTCTGCCTGTTCCAGTTCTTCCAGGCCAGGTATATTGTTCCGGTAATTAGGGTTAATGGTTCCAAGTTTCTCAGGGTCTTGCGCAAATAGCACGCTGCAGTCAAAGCCATGCTGGTCAGATAGGATACGGGCCAGCTCAGGGAGCACTTCCTCAGACCGATATTCCTCATCTCCTGATACCAACACGATATGCTTATTCTTGGCAATCTCCCTATTTCCCAATAAGGCTAATCTGTCAATTTCCTGCTTTTCTGATTTCTCTGGAGAAGAGGACTTTTCTCCGCAACTAATGAGCAGACAGCATATAACGACAATCAATAGATGAGCTTTCATAAGTAGTAGAATTATTCTGTTAGGGCATATGTTCACCACAGACCTTTCTTTCTTAAAGAGAGTTTCCTGAGAGAACTACCAGGAGAAAACATTGAATATTAACGAATGATTTTTGAATTATCTGGTTATCAGTCGATTAACAGAAGTCCTCACCGGCACATAGTATTTTCTTTCCTCATACATACTCTTTCTCCCTAAATAGCCTTATGCAAATAGCCATACATAACTGGATGCGAGCGGAGCCCCTCGAAAAAACCCTCGCCAGAATTTCTTCTCAAGGATATGATTCTCTGGAAATTCAGGGAACCCCTGAAGCCTATAACACCAAAGATGTGCGCAAGGCACTCAAGGAATATGGTCTCACATGTTGGGGATCCGTGACACTTATGATGGATGGAAGAAATCTATTGGCAAAAGATGAAGGTACCCGTGCTAGTTCTGTTCAGTATGTGAAGGACGTGATCACCATGGTGAAAGAGTTGGATGGTCATATGGTGAGTGTGGTTCCCGGAACTGTGGGGAAGATCGTTCCTGATGGAAGACCGGATGAAGAATGGAAGTGGGCCGTAGCCTCTATGCAGGAATGCTATGAGTTTGCAGAAAAGGCGGGTATCAAAATAGGCATAGAACCTATCAATAGATTTGAAACCTATTTCATCAACAGAGCTGATCAGGCATTAGCTTTGGCAGAAGCTACCGGACCTAACTGCGGCGTTTGTTTGGACATTTTTCATATGAATCTGGAAGAAGAGGATTATTATGCCGCCATTCACAGGGCTAAAGACCGTTTGGTAGGCTTCCATGTAGCAGATAATAATCGTATGGCGCCTAGTATGGGTACACTGGATTGGGCAAAGATTGTAGGTACGCTAAAGACGGTCGGATTTGATGGGGCCTTGTCAGTAGAGTTTTGTCCTCCGTTGGACCGAACCCCTGCGAACCCACACCCAGGTAGCATAGATGAGAACCCTGAAGGCCTCAGTCCTGAGCAGCTAAAGTTTCTGGAAGACCACGGTAGTTCTGCCTTCACTGAGGAATTTTACAGCATGCTGACGCAGAAGTCTATAGATACATTGCGGCCGCTGATATAGGTGAAATATCTAGAACTAACAAGCTCCGGGTTTAAACCTGGAGCTAATTGTATGTTAGATTGGTATCACCTCCAGCACCTCCTTCGCCTGCGCTAAATGCCTCTGTTCATGGGTAACAATGATATCATAGGCCGCTTCAAGATGATATACGATATATTTACTGAAAGGGGAGGATATTTTGGTTCCTGCTTCTACCAAGTCCTGGCTATTCGTTATAAGGACTTTTAATTTCTCCTGCTGGGCAACGAATTTCTGGAGAACTCCTTCCTCCACCTGACTTTGGGTAGGCTCCCAAATGGGAATTGTCTTTGTTCTTTTGGCCCTTTCAGGTTTCACATAGTCCATGATCATCTTCTCATTAAATTTCACCAGAAAAGACCTGCTCGGAATCCAGGGTACTTTATAATTCCCAGACCTTATGGAATCAATGATGGGAAAGAAACTCGCATTGGTCACCAACAAATGATCTATGTTCTGCCCAATACTCCATGTAGTAGGATCTGGTTTCCAGTTCATCTGCTCATGACTAATAGAACTGAAAGCTTCCTGAAAATCTTGAGTATTCTTGTCTATTACGTCCAGCCAGCGTGTTTGGTAGGTTTGGGTGCTCATACTATGTGGGGTTCAAATGCCTTAGGAAGATAGAAATATTCTTTCCTAAGTGGAAACCTAAGAGACCTCCTTCCACATCCTGACCATTCCTCTAAACTCCTTCTTCATTTTATCAGAAGGGTAATCAAATGTCCCTCCTTTTTGGAAGCCCATTTTCTCATAAAACCGTAAGGCCTGCTGTTGGGTATCCATACATTCCAGCCAAAGGAGGTCTTTCCCTTCTTGTTTGGCTTGGTCGACAACCCAATCCATGAGCTTCTTCCCTACTCCTTTTCCATGCGTATCCGGATGCAGAAAGATTCGCTGGAGCTTCATAGCTGATCGCTCGGGAAAGTCCGGACACTTCCTACTTTGTATAACACGAATAACTCCGCTAGAGACCTCTTCCACATACACGCGCAAATAATGTGTAGCCTCTTCTGACAATTCCTGTTGGAAGTTAGACTCACCATAAATCTTTTTAAGGTACTTCAAACTTCCATCTTCCCACAGGTGCCCATATACGGGTGGGTATATGGTCTGCATGAGGGTCAATAGTTCTGCTTGATCATGGGTTTCCAAAGCCTTTAGTTGAAGCGTACTGTCAATCAAAATCATATAAAGCCAAATAACCAAAAATCTTCTTTTCAGGTTAAATATTCATTAGATTACTCATTATGGATTGGACCCAAAATACTCAGGCACTCGCTGAGAAGTTTGAATCGCTCACCTACATTCTGGACGAAGAACTGGCCACCATCCTCTTTCTGATGATGAAATTACAGAAGCCTCTTCTGCTGGAAGGGTATCCTGGCGTAGGAAAAACGGAAGTAGCCAATGTACTGGCAGAGGCGCTAGGTACTGATCTGATCAGGCTTCAGTGCTATGAGGGGCTGGATGTACATTCCGCTGTCTATGAGTGGAACTATCAGAAGCAGCTTCTTTCTATCAAAATACAGGAGAAAGGAGACAGAACAGAAGCAGAAAAGGAGGCCCATATCTTTGGGGAGGATTTCCTGCTAAGCAGGCCCCTATTAAAGGCCATCACTTCATCTAAATCTCCAGTCCTATTGATAGATGAAATAGACCGAGCAGATGAGGAGTTTGAAGCCTTTCTGCTGGAACTACTTTCTGCTTTTCAGATATCCATCCCTGAAATGGGGACTGTAAAAGCACAGAATAAACCTTGGGTGATTCTCACGTCTAACAGAACCCGCGAACTGGGTGATGCCCTCAAAAGACGCTGCCTATATCATTGGGTAGAGTTTCCGGATTTTGAGAAAGAGATCAAGATCGTCCAAAAGCATATGCCAGAGGTAAACTACTCTCTAGTAGAACAGCTTGTACAAACCGTACATGCCTTCCGTAAAGAGAAACTGGAGAAAGCACCTGGTATAGCAGAAACCCTGGACTGGACGCGAGCAGTTACTACGCTGGGGTACGAAACCCTATCTGAAGATGCTATCCGACAAAGCCTGGGTTGTGTTCTAAAGTCTGCTCAGGACATAGACAAGATCAGGAAAGATCTTAAATCCATTGTGCATAGCATGTAATTCCAGATGGTAGAACAACTCCCACACGCTACATATTATGCTGACTTCGAAGAAGCCCTATTGGGTTTCGCTCGTTATGCCCGTATCCAAGGGATAAAGGTGGGTATACAGGAAGTGCAGGAGAGTCTCCTAAGCGTAGAGTGGGAACTGCACCAGCACCCAATCATTTTCAGATATGCCCTCAGGTCCATCTTTTGTTCTGACAAAGAACAACTGGAACTCTTTGACCAGATTTTTGAGATTTTTTGGGGCGTAGAAAAGGGGAAGTTCAAAGCCAAGGAAGAAGAACAGCAGAATAAAAACAGAACTCAGAAGATTTCTGCCTCACGAGTGTGGATGGGAAAGAATGAAGCGCGGAAAGATCAGGAACGAGAAGATAGTGAAAACGTCTCGGGTGCTAATGCAGTAGAGAGGCTCAGACAAACAGACTTTGGCAGTATATCAGGCATAGAGGCTGAGATGCTGGAAGAACTGGCCATGAAGCTCTGGCAGCAAATGAGTAAGAGGATCAAAAAGCGATTCAAGCAAGCTGAGAATAAGGGCAGGGTAGATATTCGTAGTACCATCAGGCATAGCTTACCTACTGGAGGAGAACCTATCAACCTATACCGAAAAAAGGTAGTACCCAGAAAGCAAAAGCTGGTCATTCTCCTAGATGTGAGTGGTTCCATGGATACCTACAGCTTTTTTCTACTTAGGTTTATTTGGGCCCTCAAATCTCATTTCAGTAAAGTGGATGCCTATATCTTCAGCACCAATTTGGTGAGAATAACAGACATACTGGAGACAAAACACCTGGATCATGCATTGGAAATTCTTGCCCAGTATGTGGAAGAATGGTCCAGCGGAACCAAGATAGGAGAATGTCTCAAGGCTTTTAACCACCGCTTTGCCAGAGAAGCCCTAAGCGGAAGATCTACCGTCATCGTGTTGAGCGACGGACTGGACACAGGAGAATCCGGCCTATTGGCGAGCGAACTCAGCAAAATACGCCTGAGGACGCGCAAGCTTATCTGGTTGAATCCCCTTAAGGGTGCAACGGTCTATCAGCCTATCCAACAAGGGATAGTGACAGCCATGCCTTTCCTGGATACCTTCCAGTCTGGCCATAGCCTTAATAGCTTATTGGAATTAGAGAATTATTTGTTAGAAGTGTAGGTCAGCATATTCTCTTCCTCTTCCAATTTCCTTATCTGGATTTTACCCAAAAAAGATAGGGACTGCCAATATAGACAGTCCCCATTTGAATTCTATTTAATTAAAGGTGGGATTCTATCTCTCCATCCTTAATTAACTTTTGACACTTTTATGACTTGCTGATATTCTCCCTGACGAAGTCTAACCATGTAGATTCCTTCACTAAGGCTATTCGTCTTAATGGTATAAGAAACCTCCAGGCTATCTTTCTCAAACTGTTCGTCAAGAATCAATCTTCCGTCCATGCTGAATACTTCAATGAGTACTCTTCCATTATCCGCATGCTTGAAGTTTAAGGTAACTTCATCATTAAATGGAACTGGGAAGGCAGTTACCCTGGACATAGAGCCAGTGATAACT
>JBCBKZ010000161.1:0-9538 GCA_038520955.1 Bacteroidota bacterium
TCTAACCAATGCAAACTTAGGAATCCCGGCCACTGGTCGGGATCACCTTTTTATACCCTTTTGGCCAAAGCATCAAAAAGATTAGCTAATACTCAATTTAGATGTACCGATTAACAGCATATTGAACAGATGGATAATCATTTAACTTAGCAATCAAGGCAATTCTTTTCTTCGCTTCAGGATGATGTAAAGAACCTAGTGCATAAACACACCGTGTTGTAAGAGCAACATTATCTTCCTCTATCATATAATCGAATTTGGTACAGGCTATTTGAAAAAGAAGGTCAATATCCTGAGGATCTTCAAAGCCAGTTATGCATACTACTAGATCCTCATGTTGTCTATGCCAACCTTCTTTTAATAACTCTCGCCAAATAGATGAGAAACCATTTCTCCAATCTCTAAGACCTAAAAAACCATGTAATAGTAAAGAAAATTCCAAGGTATCATCACTTTTCTCATCAAAAGCCTCTTTATAGAGCTGATGGATGTAATCCTTTATCTGAGATTCATCCAGCGGATATTTTTCAAAAAATTCTTGTAGACTTAGTTTTTGCAATGCTAAATCTAAAATAATCTTTTTCTGATTTTCTGTGAGTGGCATGGAATCTACTCTTCCTAAGTTTTTAGGGGGTATTGGTTTATTATGTCAGGTCTAATGATCTAGAAACGATCATCTTAATTAAGGTATTTATCGATTAGTAAAAATTCTTGTTTTAAAATCTACTTTCGGACTACTTATGCGGGTCGGCCGTTCCTCCACTGGTTATGGGAGGCTTGCAGAGACGCATTGGAGGGACAAAGCGTTTTTTCTTCCTTTTGGGGCGACTGCCAAAAGGAAGGCCCGCTGCAGGCGACGAAACACTGGAGAAAATTATCAGGAAGAAATCACAGCTTCAGGAGATACTTTTCAAGCGTCAGATATATCCCTATCATTCTTGCAATCCTATTCCTTTCGTTCCACCTAAGGATTTAGTAATATCGTTGCGGCTTTTCTTCCAGTAGGAAAGCCGCTCTTTTTTGTGTCGAAACCAAACCCTAAGGCCGTGCTGAGAAAGAATATCCTGTTTTCGCTGCTATTATGCTGCTGCTGGTTACTGCCTGCACAGACATTATCTCTCTCAGACATACCTGAAGGTGCTCCCAGGCTTCATATCAAAAAAGCGACAGGTCCCATCAAGCTGGATGGTGTACTGGATGAAGCCAGTTGGTCGGAGGCAGAACGCACCACTGAATTCTGGCAGTACTTCCCTACAGATACAGTTACGGCAACGGAGCAATCCGTGGTAAGAATGACCTATGATGACCAGTTCCTGTATATAGCCGTTGTTTGTTCCAGTACTAAAGGAAATGACTGGATCATTACCTCCCTCAGGCGAGACTTTCGTGGAGGAAATAATGATGGCCTGAGTTTCCTTATAGATCCTTTTGCGAATCAAACCAATGCATTCTTCTTCGGACTAAGCCCATTTGGGGTACGTAGGGAAGCACTGATCTCTAATGGAGGAAATGACAGAGGGTCCTTCGACCTTAGCTGGGACAATAAGTGGTATGCCGAAACGCAAATAAAGGATAAGCACTGGGTGGGAGAAATTGCGATTCCCTTCAAAACCCTCAGATATGGAAAGGACCAAAAATTCTGGCGGTTCAACTCCTACCGTCTGGACAGCCAAACCAATGAGCGTTCCACCTGGATACAGATTCCGCAGAATCAGCTTATCTTTTCCCTCGCATTCTCTGGCTACCTGATATGGGATACCCCTCCCAAGCAGCCGGGAGCTAATATCGTAGCCATTCCCTTCATAGCGGCTAATGGACAGCAGGACTACGAAGAAGGAACTGATTTTAATAGTGGGATGGAAGTAGGAGGAGACGTAAAAGTAGGAATCACCCCTTCCCTGAATCTGGACCTCACCTTCAACCCGGATTTTTCTCAGGTAGAAGTGGATAGGCAGGTGACTAACCTGGACAGGTTTGAGATTTTCTTTCCTGAGCGGAGGCAGTTTTTTCTGGAGAATGCAGACCTCTTCGCCAACTTTGGTACGAACCGGGTAAGGCCTTTTTTCTCACGGAGAATAGGCGTAGCCAGGAACGAGGAAACAGGTGTAAATGAACAGAATAAAATCAACTTCGGAGCCAGACTGAGCGGAAGGCTGAATAAAAACTGGCGGGTAGGACTCCTTAATATGGAAGCTGCCGCTGATGCTGATATCTTCAGGCCCGGCTATAATTATACGGTAGCAGCTCTCCAAAGACAAGTATTCAAACGCTCCAATATTGGGGTAGTATTTGTGAATAAACAGGCTACGGCACTTGACTCACTAGTAGGGAATATTTATGCCCGGACACTTCCCAATGGAGATGAATCAGTCTTAGGTGTAATCAGGCCAGAGAGATATTCTCAAGAGTTACAGGATTCTCTGGTAGAAATAGGCAGTAACTCACGCTATAATCGCATAGTGGGGATAGACTATAACCTAGCCTCAGCGAATAATGAGTGGACAGGAAAAACCTTCTTCCATCGTTCCTTCTCACCTGAGCAAGAGGATGAGGCCTTTTCACATGGCCTAAGCTTGGGATATAATGTGCGAGACTTTGAGCTGACGTGGGAGCACCAGTGGGTGGGAGAAGGATTTACAGCGGAAGTAGGTTTTGTCCCTAGAACGGGATTCAGGAGAATTTCTCCAGCTGGTAGATATACCTTCTATCCTAATGGGAGAATTGTCAATAGACATGGCCCTACCCTGGAAACGGATGTGATCTGGGATAACACGGGGAGGCAAACAGACCATTCCTATGTATTGGGGTATACCATTAACTTTCAAAACTCTGCCAGACTGGAGTTTGGAGTTGGGAATACATATACCTATCTCTTTTCTTCCTTTGATCCTACCAGGACTGATGGGATAGAACTACCCGAGGGAAGTGATTATTCTTACAATCAGTTTGGTTTTGGATTCCAGTCGGACCAGAGAAAAGTACTTTCCTGGAGAGGAGATGGATTATTTGGTGAGTTTTTCAATGGGAACCTGATCCAGCTAAACACAGACATTACCTATAGATATCAGCCTTATGGTACGGTGGTACTCAGTGCCAGCTATAACAGAATCCGTTTACCGGACCCCTATAATGACGCAGACCTATGGTTAATAGGTCCGCGTGTAGATCTTACTTTGACTAGAAAGCTATTCCTTACAACTTTCCTTCAGTATAATAGCCAGATAGAAAACTTCAACATCAACGCCCGCTTTCAGTGGCGCTTTAAGCCTGTATCAGATCTGTTTCTGGTGTATACTGATAACTATTTCACTGATGTATTCAGGATTCGCTCGAGAGCGCTCATCCTGAAGCTCAATTATTGGTTGAATTTATAGTTTCACACTTACGCCTGTAGTCAGGAGGGTGTTAAATACACTTCTTCCAACTTCCCCGTATAAAGATACGCGATCAAGCACGTGTACACGTGCCCCCACTACGGTACCCCCAGTAAACTGAATGTTTCGCTGGATGAGCTTCCCTTCATACTCACGTTCAGCTAAAGAAGCAGCTCCAAGCATCACGGAAACGTAAGGTTCCAGCTTGTCATTACTCAGGTTTGTGCCTCCTAGCTTATTAATGATGGGGAAAAGATTAGCAGTAGCTCTGGCTCCAAAACGCATGTCTATTTCCTTATAAGGAACCAGTTCAAAACGCTGATAGCCGGCAAAAACACCAGCAGTAAACCAGTCGGTTAAGTTGTAATCTGCATAAAGCGTTACCGGTACTGTCTTCCCGTTGTACACAAAATTATCAAAGTGGATAAATGAAATTCCCGCGCTTACTGTGATCCTGTTCAATTGACTGGAAGCACCTTCTACTTCCTGTCCCATACTTTCATGACTCATAAATAGCCCTAACATCAGGCTAACGGATAATAAAAAGAATTTCTTCATAGAGTAAGTAAAGAATGATTTAGCTTGTATAGGGTGTTTTGCAGATAGTGTGCCAAAGGCTTAGGCTGCTGCAGAAGGGTTAATATTCGCGACCACAGCTATGATTCCCATGATGAATGGCTGAATCATCGTGTCTATTTGGGTCACCATAATATCAAACATCATGATGGTAAGAAAAAACACAATTATGGACACAGCTTGCGTGTTATCCTCCCAACTACTGCCCTGGAGGATCTTATACGCCCAGTAACTCCAACCTAATAGAAAAGCCAGTAATCCGATGAGGCCGGTGTTAAGCCAGAGAAACAGGAGATGGTTGTGGCCATTGACGGGAAAGTCAAACTCATCCTGAGCATAGATCTCTTCCAGCGTTTGCTGGTAGTCTCCTACCCCTACTCCCATGATGGGATTTTGAGAAATAGCCTCCCATGTATGCTGGTATGACACTATACGCCTGATACCTGTAAAGTGCACATAGTCATAGTTCACATAGGTGCCATTGTAAAAGGTGTCTATCTCCCACAAGAGCTGGCTGTAGCGTTCTTGTACGGATGGGAGGGCATAGTTAGCGGCTATGGGAAGGAGGGTAAGTACGACTAAGCTTCCTATCCCTATGGAAATCTTTGCACCCCATTCTCCTAATGTTGGGGCTAAGCGTGGAGAGAATGTTCTGATCCCCCAGGAAATCAGCCAAACTCCAAGTCCAGCTAATAATCCTAACTGACCTCCTCTGCCTCCAAGCACCAGAGAACTTGCCAGTAGAATGGCTACCCAAATCAGCATATTGCGGGAAACTTTCCCCTTGGCCATTAGCCATATAGCCGAGAGAATAGAAATACTGATGAGGTTACTTTGCTGAAGTCTTACAATAAAGGGACTATAGACGCCAAAGGCTTCTCTCTTAGTATGGAGAATATATTCTTTCATCCCAAGACTTTGGCCAAACTCAGCTAAGGCTATGGCTTGAGGTTCAGGGAGAAAATAGAGTAACATGGTCACCATACCTGTGAAGCTGGTGGTATAAATCAGTGCCTTGAGTAGGAGTACATAATACTTCTGAACGAGCTCAGCATGTACGATCACCAAGCCAGCCACTATAAACAGCGCATTCTGCATCAGCCAAAACTTTCTCCCAGCACGAATGTCATCTGTATACAGCAAACTCAGTCCGAAAAACAGAAAGGGAAGCATTAGTACCAAGATCTGTGGCCATGCACGGAAGGTGGGTAGAATTTGCTTAGGCTTAGTCAGTAAGTGTATGAGAGAAAGCCCTCCAAGCACTCCCATGGCTACGGAAGCAAGGGCCTTACTGATGGGAATGGCTATTATCAGGATGATAAACAGTCCCAGGTAAGCATATTCAATATATTGAGAGGGGATACTTCTCATACCAGCCAATATTTCACCCTCAAGAATATCATATTATGCAGGATTTCCTAGCAGTACTTGCTCAAATTCTGTTATCCTGTCGCTAAGCTCAAATTTATCCAGCACGCGCTGTTTACCTGCCTTCCCCATGCTAATTCTCAAGTCTGGATCTTCTATTAACTTGATTGCCTTAGCCGTAAACTGATCCATGTCTGTAGGCAGTACCAGAAAGCCCGTCTCCTCATGGCTCACGATTTCCGGATTACTGGATACATCAAAGCCTAGTACCGCTTTCTCCGCTATCATGGCTTCCACTAATACGTAGCCAAAACCTTCCCACATGGAGGAAAGGATGAATATATCCAGGCTCTTCATAAAGGCCTTCATGTCCTCTACAAAGCCCAGCAGGATCACTTCATTCCTCAGCTCATGTACCTTAATCTGTTCTTCCAGTTCCGCTTGTAATTCTCCGGTTCCGGCTATGAAGAGAGTGAAGTCCACCCCCTTTTCTTTCAGTCTTTTAGCGAGCTCTATAAGGCGAAGCTGTCCTTTTTGTTTTGTCAATCGACCTGCATTTCCCAAGATGACTCCTTTTGCGTGCTCCTTAATAGCAGGGAAAATCTGGGAATTCTTTGAGAGAAAGTCCTTGGTTTCTATTCCGTGATAAACTACAGAGACTTTGTTCTCTATTATTGGATCTGTGAGGTTCTGAAGAAGCCTCCTCTTCGTTTCGTTGGAGTTAGCCACTATGTGAGTGAGAATGGACCTAAAGATTCGCTTGTTTATGTAGCTTCCCTTAACGGGAACGGCCAATCCCCTAAGATAAACCACCCGGTCCAGACCAGCTTTTTCTGCGGCCAGACTAGCCAGTTTAGTGTCCTGAGAAGAAGAAAAAATAACCGTATCTATTTGTTTCTCCCGAAAAATACTCGCCACCTTATTGACCTTGAAGGGATTTAGGAAAGACAGGTTCTTGACTGAAAGAAAGGATAAAGTCAAGCCTGTATTACGTGCTTTCTCTGCCAGTGGAGAGGCTTCATCACAAATCAGCGTAATCTGATACCCTCTTTCCAGGAAGGCAAGGGCGTACTCCAGGTGTAATTTCTCCCCTCCTCCCCAAAACCGCATGCTATTGAAAAAGCAGATGTGCTTCATGATCCCTTAGTGTTGAGTCTATGCTTTTCCCTTAGCTTGGCGTAACGTAAAAAGGTAGCGAAGGCGGAGATTTTACAGATCTGATATCCCGCATAGCCATCTAGAAACCCTCTCTTAAGGACATACATACTGAGAAAGCGGTAAAAAGGACTAAGGTAGAGCTTCACCCAGCTAGCACGCTTGCCTCTTTGAAACATCTCCTCAGCGGAGAGATTGGTGTATCTGTTAATTCTTTCTAGGTGATCTTCTACAGACTTGATAGAGTAGTGATGTAGATTTCCTTTCAGATGGCTTATTTTGACTTCTGGAGAAAGCTTTAATGTTTCGTGTACATACTCCCCCTCCCATTGGGCGCCTTTTTTAGGGAATACCCTAAGCTTCACATCTGGGTACCATCCGCAGTGCTTAATCCATTTTCCTGCATATTGAGTAAGTCTGTTAAAGGAGTAGGCTCCTGTAAGTGAAGGCTTGACATCTAAGAGCACTTCTCTTAACTCATCAGAAAGGGCTTCATCTGCATCCAGAGAAAGAATATAATCGTGAGTGGCCTGACTATTTGCGAAGTTTTTACTGGCAGCAAAGCCTTCCCATTCTCTTTGGATGACCCGTGCCCCAAGAGATGTGGCTATTTCTACAGTCTCATCTTCACTAAAAGCATCCAGCACTATGAGCTCATCTGCTACCCCATTCAATGACTGGAGGCAGCGGCCAATGTTCTCAGCTTCATTCTTAGTGATAATGACGGCAGAAATTTTACCCATACTGTCTGCTTAGTTCCGTATGAACAAGAGTGCAATACTAACCATATTCATACAAATATGAGGCATTCTGGGTATGAGCATTTTTCTGATTTTTAATATGAGATAAGCCACGAATACTCCAATACACACGAATCACAACTTTTTATAGTCCTCATATTAGTGGCCATTGGTGAATTCGTGGTCAGTTTTCTGCAGACAGGATTTTTAAGCTATAACTCCTCTCCTCCATAAAAGTGAATGAGCCATCCCAAATATTCGGAATGGCTCATTTTCATATTTTGAGTGAATCGTTTAGAGGTTTTTACCTCTTACACGACTGATCTTGATCATATTGGTCAGTCCACGCTCATGTAGGGGCATACTCCCAGTGTTAATCATGATATCTCCTGTCTGTACCAGGTCATTATCCTTTAGGATCTCATGTACATCCTGAATGGTCTGGTCAGTACTCTCAAAGCTGTCATAGTAGAACGCTTTCACTCCCCAAACCAGATTCAGCGTATTCAGCACCGGTCGGTTATTAGAGAAAGCAAAAATCTGTCCCTTAGGTCTACACTGAGATAGTTGGATAGCAGTATACCCAGAGCTGGTCATGGCTATGATAGCTTTGGCATTTGTCTCTCGTGCCAGCTTACAAGCCGTTTTTGTGATGGCTACACTTAGGTATCCTTCTTCCTGATCCACATCATCCAGGAGGCGATAGTAGATATCTTCCTCTTCAGCTTCTACATTTCTTAAAATGCTATCCATGCTGGATACTACCCTTACAGGATATTTACCCACAGAGGTTTCCCCACTTAGCATAACTGCGTCAGCTCCGTCTGCCAGTGCATTTGCAGCATCATTGGCTTCAGCACGGGTGGGCCTTGGATTCTCTATCATAGATTCCATCACCTGAGTGGCCAGGATTACGGGTTTGGCAGCCTGGTTACTCTTTCTGATGATTTTCTTCTGCCAAACTGGAACCTGTTCCATGGGTATTTCTACCCCCAGGTCTCCCCTGGCTACCATGATACCGTCTGCAGCCTGAATAATCTCATCAATATTCTCCAGAGCTTCAGGCTTCTCTATCTTCGCAATGATACGGGAAGTACCATTCTTCAATCTGATCAATTCTTTCAGGACACGGATATCATCTGCTGATCTCACAAATGAAAGGGCAAGCCATTCCACCTGATGTTCTATAGCAAACTCTATGTCCTTAAAATCCTTTTCTGTAATGGTAGAAAGAGAGATAGGAGTATCAGGAAGGTTCACTCCCTTACGGCTTTTGATTTCTTCCCCAAAGATGATCTTTAGCTGGACTTTGTTCTTTTTATTTGACCCTACGACTTCTGCCTGGATCTTTCCATCATCCATGAGAATAGATTCTCCTTCACTCACATCCTGTGCAAAGGTTTCATACCTTATAGGAATCTCTCCTCCTTCTTTTTCTTGCTTGCCAAGGTCAGAACGTAGGGTTACCACATCACCAGGCTTGATCTTTACGGGCTTAATCAGGTCTCCGATTCTAATTTTGGGTCCCTGAAGGTCCTGAAGAATTGCAATATTTGTATTCAATTCTTCATTGATCTTTCTGACAGTGCGGAGGTTCTTTGCGTGTGTTTCGTGGTCTGCGTGAGAAAAGTTTAGTCTCGCGACATCCATACCTGCCTTTACGAGTTCGACAAGTACTTTCTTTTCTGAAGTGGCAGGACCCAAGGTTGCGACGATTTTAGTACGTCGAGGATTGAAGGCGCTCAATACTGTATATTGTTTAAGTTCTCTTCCGTTGAGAGGTCTACTACAGCCCTTATATGCTCAGATTCCTTAATCAGTTGCATCCAGTCTGTGCTTTCCTTCTCAGTGATAGTTCGAGTCCGAATTACAAAAAAATAACGGAAAGCACGAATTTTTTTTGGGGAAATCCGCAAGTCATTTTCCAATAAAAGGTAGATCTGAGAAGTATGTGTAAGGCTGTCTTCGTAGCAGGCTACCGACTGGTTAAAGGACTCCAGTTGCTGAGGTTCAAATAAGGTAAGAAGTGAGGAAGCTTTGTTTTTTTCCATGGGGAGATCCTGAGGGAAATCTTCTTTTTTCAGGTTTATTTCAAGTATCCTGTTAAGATCCCAGCCCAATTTCCATATGGGAACATCAGAAACAATTCCCAGTACAAGGTCGTGAGGACCAGTACTTTCCTCCAGTTGTACCCGCTTAAGCTTCATATTTCTCGCTAACGAACAAATCTAAATAAAGTTTGCTCCAAGGTTGCATGAACAAAAAAAATACTATATTTGGCAAAATTTTTAGCGTGAGATACCTCACCTGAGAAGAACTAAAAAA
>JBCBKZ010000162.1:0-9505 GCA_038520955.1 Bacteroidota bacterium
CCTTGCTGCTGTGAACCAAAGGCCACAGTAGTTAGGCTAGTTGCTAATTCTTTACTTGGCGCTTCTGATCCTCTGATAATCTCTATGGCATTAATGGATGGGTTCTCTACGTCTCTGACAAATTCTATATTGAGTGAATCATCTTGCATACTCACTACATATTCCATCATAACACCTACCTGGTGTCCAAATTCCTCTGACATATCCACCTCCTCATTCACGGTTACTCCTTCTATCTGAATGGAGTACTCACGCTGGTCAGCAAACTTGGTTCCGTCATATCCGTTTGCCAGATATAATCTCACTACATAGTCTTCTCCATTATCTACAGGGAAAGACCAAATCATATTCGCTTCAACTGAAGGTCTGTCCCAACGTTCTGTAGCAAACAGCTCATTAGGTGCATAAGCTGGAATAGATGGGCTGTAAGTGTAGTCAGTAAGATCATACGTAGACTTACCACTAGTGGAGTTTCTGTATATGTACTCAGCCTGGTCATCTCCGTCCCAGCTAATGTTATTATCCAAGGCACCCACTTCAGGGCCCCCTGCATTTACACGGTATACTACATCAAGATCATCGCTAGATCCCAGAGAACCGCCTTTGTAAGCTTTGAAGTAATCCCAGCTCGCATTGAATTCTGTTCCGGTAGCAGCAGTACCCATGAGTCCTGCAACTAAAGGATTATCAGGGAGCTGGATCGCATTCAGAATAGCTCCGGCAGGAACTGTATATGGCTCACCCAGATTATTTTCTGGCCCACCGTTCACTGAGTACTTAGGCTGTATAGTTCCATTCACTGGATCTATGGTAAACATTAGTACTAACAGACCACCTGGCGTAGAAGCTGGCTTATCTGTAGTAGAATAACCTGAAGGAGTAGTCATATTTCCTCCAAATTCAGTTACCATCTCAATACCATTCTGGCCAAGTGCCAGCTTGATGTAATTATCCTGATCACCTGTTCCTATGAAGAATGATTGTGTTTCGCCCGCTCCATGAGAATAGAAAGGGCCAATCATTTGAGATTCTACGGTAAATACGCCAGTAGAAGCATCTACGTTCATTCCGAACTGGAAGCCTTTGTCCTGATCATTAGTAGATCCGGCAGCAGTTCCATCTGTAATTTGAATCGCGATAGAACCGTTTGTTCCTCCATATACATCGTTAGGTGCACCTGCAGGTCCGTCTCCGTTGACGTCTAACCAGTTTAGGTAGTCATCATTAGGATCCAGATTATTCATTAAGCCGGTGAAACCTAAGCCAAGATATCCATCCTCTAATGTGGTGAACAGTTCCAGATTTACAGGAAGGTCTCTTGGTGTCCCTAGCTGTAGTACATCTGTAACATCATTTGTTCCATCACCATCATCGTCGTCATCATTCAGGTCAGATAGAAAGTCATTATCAAAGTCAGATGGGAAGATAGATCCTGAACAGTGGTCTGTTCCATTGTCAATCTCATCTGCATTGGTATAGTTGTCATTGTCGTAGTCTTCTGTTCCTACATACTGAGCCTCATTAGGCTCGAAACATTCGTCTACCTGATTTCCATCAAAGTCAATTGGTTCCAGAATTTTGATGAAACCACCGTAATCACCTACCCAGATAGTTCCAGGGAATACATCTAATGATCCCTGACAGGTAATCCCTAAAGGATTCTGGAATCCACTGGCAAATACTTCATCTATGGAAGCTACTGAACCATCAGGATTTAAAATGACTCTGAATAAAAACCCATCATCATTTCCCATAATCAGGTTGCCTTTATAGGCATTATCCAGGTTGTTAGCAGAATACTCATCAATACCGTTTGTATTGTTGCTGTAAGTGAAACCACCATCATCATCACCAGGTGAGAGGTAATCTCCTTCTATAGGGTTAGCTAATGCTGCAGGTACTGGAGGCCAGTCCGCAGGCAGTGCTTTATCCGGGTCAGCAGCGTCTCCACTACCATTAGGATCATATTTTACAGTTCTGAAAGTACCTTCAGCAGCTACTCCATTTGCCCCAAACTGTGTCCACAGTCCAGCACCTTCTGGGTTCGCACGAATAGGCGTTGGGTGCCCAGCATAGAAACTGTTAAAAGTATACGTTTGCAGATTAGGTGCTACTAAGTGCAGGTGGTCTTTGTTGTTTACACTCTGACCATTGAATGGAAGTGCATCAGTAGAACCTACTTCATTCCCTTCATTATCTATATGGTAGTCGTTGGTAGCCGTAGAAACACCACCAGAAGGAGGATTTTCTCCTACAGGCATTCCTCCCCAACCTTTGTTGGCTCCATTATCAGTTGCGTAAACTCTTCCATCTGTAGTAACTACTAAGTCATAAGTGTTTCTCCATCCGGGAGAAAAGATCTGTACAGGCCCCCCCTGAACCAGTTTAGCCTGGTTCAGTCCATCATTTCCACCCCATGGGTCATTTACATCTATCCCATCATACCCATTAGCATCAGGATCAGTGATTCCGTTTACATTAGCTCTGGTAGGGTCATCTACTGTAGGAAGATCATAAACGTATTGTTCATATCCTGTACCGTTCACTGGTAGCGCATCTATGGCATCCAGGTCAACAGAAAGAATAGCTGCAGCCAGGGCAAACTCAGTGAGCATGGCCAACTTTGAAGAAGGAGAACCAGCATTGGTGTGTCCACCAGAACAAACTAACAGATATGGCTTACCACCTATGGTAACCAGCTCTAATGCATTTGTCGCATGGTTTTCTTCTGATCTGGGAAGTCCTCTAACAAGGTCTACTTTATCCCATGTATCTTCATCCTTTAGCCCTAGACCGCTAAAGTCTGTATTGGCAGGAGCAGTGGGGTACTTCCACTCTAGTTTGGAAACAACTCCAGAGTTAGTATCCAGATTAAGGTCCCCTGTAGGTCCTCCTTGCCTGTAATCACTGGAAGTAGCATAAATAATAGGCTTATCAGCCGTTCCAGCAACATAAATACCTGTCAGCTCCCTTTTTTCTTTGTCAGTATGAAGAGATCCATCATCATCATCGTGATTGGCCATCTCTTTAATGTGGTTAATGGTCTCAGTGTAGGTAGCTGTGTAATCATTAGCGCCAGTACGCTCAACTGTGAAGACACGTATGATCCCATTTACCTGACCAGCATATAGACGGCCATCAGGTCCGAACTGAATGGAAGTACAGTTACTTAGTGTAATATTATTAAGTGTGCTAATATTAAACTGGGCAAAGGCCCCCTGTACATTCAACAAACAGCTTATGCCCAAGAGCAAAGCAAGCTTTGTGATTTTTTGAATTTCCCGCATAATCATTTGAGTAGGGTGAATTCTTTTCATATCGGTGGCGATAGTTAAAATCTTTTAGTTTCTATTGGTTTTAGATAATGAAGAAGACAAGGGAATAAAAGTTAAAAGCAGTCTTTAGCGTAAAAATATCATGAATGGTCGTACCGAAAATTTTATTCGTTTGAAAAAGATGAAAAGCTGCACGAATGGCATTATTTGAAAATTGAATAGACCCTTGTCTATTTTTCTCATTCAAAGAACAAGTCAATTCCCTATTACCCTACAAACAATGGATATTTTTTGTTTAAAACATTTCTCCATTTACAAGGGATGAAATGGTGATTCTCACTGACCTCAGTAATAAAATGAATCAGCCTTGTTTCTAAAAAGTATTCTTTATCATAACACTACATAGAAAAAAGCCTATATATAGCCAGAATACTAGTTAGCCTTAGGGAGGCTTATCACATTTCCCTTTGCTGTTACAGACACATTCTCCATGATAGTGAGGGATAGTATTTTTCTGCTATTTCATGAAATCTGAGTGAGAGTTTATTTTTCAGTAGAAATGAAATCTGTCAATTTTCTACACACTTCCCGAAAATCTTACCTATGCACTTTGAAGAGATGCTTGCTTCTCATAAGCTAACGAACTCTACCAGAGAAATAGCTTCCTGTAGGTTTTAAAAACGCATGAGAAATTCAACATATATGTAAGGTCGGAAACGTTAATCCTGATTTTCATACTAAACGAAACCCAATATTGGCCTGTCAAAACCAGATGACCAGAAATCATCGCTTATTTTCATAACATTGGCCGAAACTTCACTCATGTTAAATTAAAGGCTGGGACAAAGTTTCCATTTCTATAGAAATAATGTCTTAGCATCCAATACGCTGTGTCTGTGAATAGCCTTTCCCACTTCACCAAACTGTTATCTCTTCTCTTTTTCCTTGTATGCCTGATGACTGAAGGCGTGTCAAAAGAAGACCCTTCACCCCCTCTATCAGGAAGCACTCTTTCTGATCAGTCTCTTGAGTTAATGGATCCTGAGATTCCTGTAATCCCTAACTCCAGTGGATTTGGGATTACGACACCCGCCGGGAGAGGAGGTATCATTTACAGGGTCTACTCTTTGGAAGATACTGGCATAGGGACATTGAGGGAGTGTGTGGAAGCCGTGGGCCCCAGAGTATGTCTTTTTGAAACCTCCGGAGTAATCCAGCTTGCAGGAGAACTGAAGATTTCAAATCCCAATATCACCATAGCTGGCCAGACTGCTCCTTCCCCGGGTGTCATGCTGTATGGCGCCCAAATGGTCATCAAAACCCAGGACGTACTTATCCAGCATCTGGGCGTTAGATTAGGAGATCCGTTAAATGGGCAAGAGCCACAAGATGAAGACGTCAGGGACTGCATTTCTATTAGAGAAGGAAGCGACAGAATCATTCTTGACCACTTAAGCCTCGCATGGGGAACTGATGAAAACTTGTCTATAGTAGGTAATGTTGGGGAAATAACTGTCAGTAATGTCCTCAATGCGCAACCCTTAACCGTGGTAAAGCCTGGTTATAGTAGCCTTATATATGATGATGGTAGTGTCGCTTACCTTGGAAACATGTTTGCGCATGCGGACCAAAGACAGCCTCTATCCCACATCAGTAATTTGATATTCAGTAATAACCTCCTCTACAACAGAGGACTCAGATTCATTCAACTAGCTAATACGAGATCTCCGGGAGAAATCTCCTCCAATACCATACAGGGAAATGTATTTGTAGAAGGACCTAATAGAAGGGGAGATACTAATCCCATAATGTACGGAAATGGGGATATCAAGGAAGGTACCCGCTTATACTTAGACGCCAACTACTGGAAAGAGAGCGTATATAGCCCTAGCTTCATTACTGACCAGCGTGAACTGATTAGGGATGAAGGAAACAATGCTGATCCTATAGTAGATACTCCTCCCCTTTGGCTGGAGAATCTCGAACCCCTGGAAGAAGAGCAGAGAATCATTGAATATGTATTGGAGAATGTAGGTTCCAGGCCTTCTGACAGAAATCCTTATGATGAAAGTGTCATTCAGGATTATCTGAATGGTACTGGACAATTTTATGAATGCGTCAATGGCTGTGACAATAACACAGGGGGTGATCCGATTTTATCGGTAGTTCAGCGTAAGCTCAGAATACCTTCTGACCCAAATGGGGATAAGAATCAAAATGGATATACTAATCTGGAAGAATGGCTCCATAAATTCTCCGAGAATGTGGAAGGTAGAGAATTGATCTATCGTTCCATAGGAGATTTGGAAGAGAGTACATATGTGAGTGTTTCCGGCCAACAAAAAAGATGGCATAATATTACCTTCAAAGTAGAAGGCCCTAGTACTTCAGAAAAGGCCATTCCTAATCCCTTCCTGGATTACAGAATGAACATTAAGTTCACCCACCTTTCCAGTAATACTTCCATCATAGTTCCTGGATATTACGCTGCGGACGGAAATGCAGCAGAAACCAGTGATAGCACCGGAAACATCTGGCAGGCTCATTTTGTGCCTGAAGAGATAGGTTCCTGGGCCTATGAAGTCTTATTTGAGCAGGGTGACGGACTGGCCGTTGAAAATATATTCACTCCCGGAACCCCACTGGAAGCACATGGTCAAACAGGTACTTTCTCCGTAAGTGAGACTGATAAAAGCGGGAATGACTTTAGAGGAAAGGGATTCTTACGCTACGTGGGTAAGCACCACCTCCAGTTTTCCGGAAATAAAGAATACTTCATAAAAGGAGGAGCAGACTCTCCCGAGAACCTTCTCTCTTATAGAGACTTTGATAATACGCCCAATCTACGGGATAGACAGAAAACTTATGAGCCGCATCTTCAGGACTGGAAGGCTGGTGATCCTGTTTGGCAAGGCACTAAGGGAAAAGGACTCATAGGAGCCCTAAACTATCTGGCCAGCAAAGGCATGAATGCTTTTTCATTTATGACCATGGCCGTAAACGGAGATGACAGGGCTGTGTATCCATATATCATCGGAAATGGAGAAGATGCTCCCCAGCAGGATCGGACACAGTTTGATGTGTCCAAACTGGCTCAGTGGGAGATTGTATTCTCCCATGCAGATTCTCTTGGGCTTCACTTGCACTTCAAAACCCAGGAAACAGAGAATGACATTCTCCTAGATGGAGGTCAACTGGGAACAGAAAGAAAACTATACTATAGAGAATTGATTGCCAGGTTTGGGCATCATCTGGCCTTGAACTGGAATACAGGGGAAGAAGTAAACCTTCATACTGAGCTGGGAGATGTATATCAGGAGCTTTTGTATAGTTACTCTGCCTATATTAAATCTTTAGACCCATATGATCACCCGGTGGTGTCTCACACCTTTCCACAAGACAGATTGTCCATATACACTGCCTTACTAGGCAAACAATCTCCCATCACCGGAGCATCTCTTCAGGTAAACTACATAAATGTCCATAAGCACACACTTGAATGGGTAAAGAAGTCCAAGCTGTCAGGCTATCCTTGGGTGGTAGCTAATGATGAGCAGGGATCCTCCACCACAGGTATCACACCTGACGGAGAAGGAAATAACCATGCTGACATCCGTAAAAGTGTTCTTTGGGGAAATTATATGGCTGGTGGCGCAGGGGTAGAGTACTACTTTGGGTATGACTACCCACACTCTGATATGACGCTTCAGGATTTTAGGAGTAGAGATTCCATGTGGTCATTTACGCGCATAGCCATGGATTTCTTTAGAAATGAACTCCCCTTCTATGACTATTCTTCCCAGGACCATCTTCTTTTGGGAACTGGTAATAATGATATTTCCTATGCATTCGGTAAGCCGGGTGAACAGTTCATCGTCTTCAGTGAGCGTATGGGAGAGTTAAGTATGATCTTAACCTGTGGAGTAGATACCTATAATCTGAGGTGGTTTAATCCCAGGACTGGAGAATTCACTCCAGAAAGCCGAACCTTAGAGGCCGGAGGGGCAGTTCCCCTATTTGACCCTCCTTCTGATCCTGATGAAGACTGGGTTCTGATCCTGGATCCGGCATAAAACTGCAATTTCATGCAGAAAAGCCAACTATGTTAGGAGGTTATTGGTTAGATAGGACAAAAGTGGTTTTATTGAATGATAATTGAAACAGTTATCATAGCACCCAATAACTCGCCTAAGAAAACATGATACGTGACGATCGACTGAGTAGAATTGGAAAAAAGATAAAGGAAATACGTAAGAGCCGCCAAATGAGCCTTCAGGAGGTGGCTTCCAAAAGTAGCGTCACCGCCGGTCTTTTATCCAAGATAGAGAATTTCAGGACTATCCCTTCCCTTCCGGTATTATTAGGCATTGCGAAGGCACTGGACGTAGACCTTTCTGAGTTGGTAAGCTCTGTCATGAATAATGATGAAGCTCCATACATTCTAGTCAGAAAAGGTCAGGGCGAAGTGGAAGAAAGAGAAGACTCTAAAGGCTTGAAGTATCAATCCATTCTTTCTTATTCTATTAGCAACCTCTCTGAACTCAACATAAAGGTAAACCTGGTTTCCCTGGACATAGGAGCTGACAGAAAGCCCCTAGCTACAGATGCACTGGAACTTATCCATGTCATAAGCGGATCTGTCAAGTATGGCTTACCTGACCACGAAGTAGAACTACAGCAAGGAGACACCCTCTTTTTCAATGGTAGATTACCACATTCCGTAAAAAATATGTATTTTAAAGAAACGGTGTTATTCAAGGTCTACCTACTCCAGAATTAATTTAAGCTGTCGTTGAAAACATGAGACTTCTTGCCTTTCTATGCCTATTGGGTAGCGGTACACTTTGTGCGCAATTTATTCCAGAGGTTAAAGTTCCTGTCCATGCTTATGAAGCCATGGACGCAAGTCACTACTATGTAGTAGACTTTTCCAGCCTATATGCTGATGCCTGGCATGAGTATCCTCAGGCCAGATTCTGGTACCAAATCATCAATATGTCAGAAGAAGATGCCCTGATCAGTGTGGGAAAAACCCGACAGATACTGGGAAAGTTATCTTCTGCCTATTATGAATGCCTGGAAAAGGAAGGGAGAAAAGCCTATAAAGACAGCGTTCGAAAGGTACATGGCCTCAGTACCAATGAAGTTCTCTACGTCACCTACGGCAAACGTGATTATTACCAGTTTACAGACGTCATTTCTAACATAGATAAAGCTATTCCCTACTTTGCCAGAGAAGATGTGAATCCCTGGTATGCACAGGCCATATTACTAGTAGAAAGTCCGGCCAAACTCAGATTTTCCCCGGTAGGTGCTTATGGCCCCTTCCAAATCATGAAAAGCATAGGGCTGGAATATGGGATTACCATCAATAAGGAGTTAGATGAACGGGCCAAAATAGAAACTGCCGCTCCTGTAGCTGCCAAACTCATTAAAGAGGTTTGTATACCACAAGCCAAAAATATTCTCAAGAGACACCGTATTTCCTTCCAGGAAGATGATCTGTGGTTCAAACTCTTTGTCTTACATATTTACCATGCCGGGGCTGCCAATGTCCGAAGAGTGGTAGATGTCATTTCTCCTAAAAAGGGAGGTTCTGAACTTATCCAGAAACTCTGGCAAACCTCTTATAGAAGGTTTGGCAATGCTTCCAGAAACTACAGCCAGTTGGCACTTGCCTGCCTGATGAAGCTGGAATACACCCTCGCCAGTAATTATCTGTACATATGTGAGCAGGAGCCTACCTATGCAAAGGACCTGATTCGTTAATGAGAAAAGAAGAAACGAATGATCTGATCTTTGTATACGGGACTTTACGGAAAGGCTTTTCCCATCCCATGGCGGATATGTTAGCTTCCCATGCACAATATGTGGGGGCAGGTTCTACCTTCGGTAGCCTCTTTGATTTAGGCCCCTACCCTGCCGCTATTTTTTCGGAGGAAGGTGCATACATAGTGAAAGGAGATGTATACAGGATAAAAAGCCCACAGCATCTTTTACCTCTATTAGATGAGTATGAAGGTTACAGAGCAGATGATCTGGAAAATAGCATGTATAAAAGAGTTCTTATTAAAGTATACTGTAAAGAAGATGAACTGGAAGTATGGGGATATACCTACTTACCTCCTCCTCCTTCTAAAGGGTTGATACCTTCAGGAGATTACCTTTCTTATCTACAAGAACTTAATCCCTGATAGATTCTGCCAGTCTTTTCAGAAAGCTGATTTGAC
>JBCBKZ010000163.1:0-9456 GCA_038520955.1 Bacteroidota bacterium
GTACAAGTCCGCCAATAAGATGTTCACCAACCGATACACCCAATTTAGGTATTACTTCTACATCAGGGACCTACGTACACATGATGCCTATATGACCTCCAAAATGAAGGGCCAACAAGACGTATATCCAGGGATGAAAAGTTTTTTTAAGAAGATTGAGTCTGACGCTGCTAAAGATTAGCAGAAACTGCTTGGAGCACTTCTACAGGCTGAACCACTTTTCCGGTTTTACCTGAGTCGTTCACTTCCTTACCAGTATCTTTCAACAGCTTATAAACCTGCTCAGTAGTCAGGTCAGGCTGGAATGACTTCATCATTCCTACTATACCTGCTACCAGAGGTGTAGCCATAGAGGTTCCACTGAAGGACCTGTACTCACTTCCAGGGAATGAAGACATAATGTTCACACCCGGAGCGGCGATAGGCATTTTCAGCTTAGTATTAATATTGGAAAATGGAGCTTTATCTAAGTTCTCATTCATGGCAGCCACAACTATGACTCCCTCAATGTTAGCTGGAGAATATCTTCTGGCATCGTCATTACTGTTTCCAGCTGCTACTATGACAATGGCGCCTAATTTACGGGCGTATTTCACAGCGTCCACCTGCACTTTAGGTGGTCTTGGGTGAAAGCCTCCTAAAGACATAGAGATTACATCTGCGCCTCCCTCAGCTGCATTGATAATGGCATTAGCCACAGTTCTGTCTGTTCCTCTACCAGAAGCATCCAATGCAGGATATCCCGTAAGGGTAATAAACTTCCCTTCCCAGTTTAGAGAACCAATTCCTATTTCGTTGTTGGTTTCTCCGGCAGCTATCCCTGCACAGTGGGTTCCGTGTCCATGATTGTCTTTACTCCCAGGGCTTTTCTTGAAAACACCACTAAGATCTTCATGTACACCATCTACACCAGTATCTACTATGGCTAGCTGAATCTTTTGGGTAGGCTGTTTATCTTTTAAGAAGGTATAAGCTTCATTGTATCTCAACACGTTAGCATACCACTGCTGATCCAGGTAAGGATCATTAGCTAAGTAAGCACCCCCTTTTTTGTTAGCAGTAACGGGCTGAGGTTGGAAAAGCTCCACACCGTGGTTGATCTCAACATGATCTACATTCTCTGCATCATGCTTTAGCTCCATCATAAGCGGCTCATGATAAAGAGAATCTACCTGCACGTAGAATACCTGTGCCAGGTCTTCACTTTCATCTAAGTCTACTTGAGGGAACGCCTGGGTATAATCCGCCTTATATTTTTTGAGAATAGATTTTACTTCTCTGATTTCGTCATCCGGGCCTAATTCAAGAAGGAGGGTAACTCTTTCTGGTTCGTCAGTAAATACGCAGGAAACCTGATTAACGAAATATCCGATGATATTTACGAAAGCAGCCATGATGAGTGCCAGAATCCCCGGCACTAAGAATAGCTTGGCTTTTTCTTTATTAGCGGCTAAATAGAGCGCATCTACACTCATGCCTATCCCTACAGCTAACAGCATGGTTCCTAAGCTGTCTAACCAACTTCCTTCTCCAAAAATGAAAGGATAGCTTAAGGCTACTAGTAATAGAGCAAAAGCTGGGAGTGGATTAAAACGCTTCCCTCTGGACTTCTTTACCATCCCTCTGCCAAACACAAGGAAGGCGAGAGCTACCAATGCCGAACTAATCAGGATATGAACCATAACTTCTTCTTAATCTCCTCAAAAAAATAATAGCCGCTTAAACAAACGGCTATATATATTCTTACTATCAGGCTTTCTCAATATTTAGCACCTCAACACTCTTTCCCCACATAAAAATGCTGAAAGCAGAAGAAGGCTTATAAGAAACCTCTACTGACAATCCATTTTTCCTAAAGTTGGCAGGTAAATCAGAAACGGGCTGAAGTTTCTCTCCAGATTGGGTTTCTATTCCCCAAAATCCGCCAGAAATATCCTGGTAGACTACCTTACCATGTACCTTCTTCATATAAATAAAATTCTATTATTCTGGTACGCAGAATATTACCCCAGGGTTTTGAAAACTATCGTACTTTCCGTCTGAGTAATTCTTCAAGTAGGAAAGCACGCTTAATATCTTCCTTAGAACCTAATTTACTAAATCTTTTTTTGTCTGGTTTTAACCGTTCTATATCAGCCTTATTCCCCTTGTCTTCTTCTTTTGACCTACCCATATCTCCACTTCTACTTCCTGGCAAAAAGGAGGCAGCCTGTTCTACTCCCTTCTCCTTTTTTATTATGCGTTGTACATTCCGATTCTTATCTTTGGACCCACTTTTAAGGGAAGTATATCGGACACGAAGCACAAGCAGGAAGATCACTGCGCCAGCTAACACGGCAAGAAGAATGTATATTCCAGAGATCAATTTCTAATTGTTATTTCGACAGATACAAGTTCTAAACTACTGATTTCCCTTAGTTTACACAAACAAGATGTTACTAAAAAGTCTGGAAATACTGGGGTTCAAGAGTTTTGCCGAACGCACAAAATTCGTCTTTGATGGGGGGATAACCGGAATCGTAGGCCCTAATGGTTGTGGTAAATCTAACGTGGTAGATTCCATCCGCTGGGTACTGGGAGAACAGAAAACCAGGAACCTACGCTCGGATAAAATGGAGAACATCATCTTCAATGGAACCCAGAAAAAGCGAAAAGGCAACTTCGCCGAAGTATCCCTGACTTTTGAAAATACCAAGAATCTCTTACCTACTGAATACACTACCGTTACCATTACCCGCAAGCTTTATAGAAGCGGAGAGAGTGAATATCAGATCAATGGCGTAAGCTGTAGATTGAAGGATATCCAGAACCTTTTCATGGATACCGGGGTAAGTTCCGATTCCTATGCCATCATAGAACTCAAAATGGTGGATGAAATTCTCACGAATAAGGATAACGAACGTAGGAAGTTTTTTGAAGAGGCGGCCGGTATTTCTAAATACAAGATCCGAAAGCGCCAAACCCTCAAAAAACTCCAAGATACGGATGCAGACCTGGACAGGGTTGAGGACTTACTCTTTGAGATAGAGAAAAACCTGAAGACCCTTGAGAAGCAGGCAAGAAGGACGCAGAAGTATTTTGAGATAAAAGAACAGTACAGGCTCACCAGTTCCCAATATGCCTACCTGACCATGGGAACCATCAGAGAGAAGCAAAAGCAGATCGAAATCCTTAGCCAGAATCTTTCAGATCAGTTGGTAGCGCATCAGAGCTCACTGGCACAACAGGAAGCTCGCATGCTGGACCTGAAGAAGATTCAGCTTGACCATGAGGACAGACTGGGATCTGCCCGTGAGCAACTACACCAACATACCCGCAAAATACAGTCAGTAGAAACCCAGAAGTCTATCAAGAATGAGCGACTGAAGTTTCTCAGACAAAGAGAAGTGTCTCTTCAGGATCAGCTACAAACAGAGCAAAAGCAGAAATCTGAGAATGAGGCTAAGCAGGCAGAACTTTCTTCCCGCATGAACTTGGAAAGGGAAAGCCTAACCAAATTTGAAAGAGAGGAAGGCAGCCTGAAAGAACAAATGGAGCAGGCCAGAAAAGTCTTTGAAGAACAGAAGACCCTTTTCCAGTCTCTACAAGAACAAGTCAATTCTCTCACCTCAGAAGTACAGCAGCACAATAGAGATAAGGAAATCAAGCTGGTTCAGCTGGAAAGTTTGAAGGGAGAACTACAAAGGGCAGAAGAAGACAGAAACCAGCGCTCAGAAGACTTGGATGCTTTCACAGAAAAATCTCACTCCCTTAACGAGGTTACCGGCTCACTGGAAAAGCAGGTCCAGGAACTAAGACAAAAATCCGAAGCTCACCAATCGGCCATAGAAGAAACGGAGCAACAACTCACTCAGGCGAAGGATCAGGTATATAAAAGCAATAGACTGCTGGATGCCAAGCAGAATGAGTTCAACCTCACCAAGAGCTTGGTAGAGAACCTGGAAGGATTCCCGGAAAGTGTGAAGTTCCTGAAGAAGAATGCCCAGTGGATCAAGAATGCGCCCTTACTTTCTGACATCTTTAGCTGTCCGGAAGAATATAAAGTAGCACTGGAGAATTACCTGGATAACTACCTGAGTTACTATATAGTCCCTACTCGTAAGGATGCGGCCCTGGCGGTACACCTCTTGGCAGATGCAGCTAAAGGACGAGCCAACTTCTTCGTACTGGAAGAACTGGATAACTATAAGGCCTCCACTCCCCTACTCTTCACCCAGGCTAAAGCTGCCATGGATGTAGTAGACGTAGCTCAGCCGTATAAGAAACTGGCTTCTTTCCTACTGGACAATGTCTATCTGGTACCAGAAGAGAAGCTCATCCCGGATGACATAGAAGAAGGAAACATCTTCTTGACTCAAACCGGAAACCTAAGCCGGAGAAAGTACATCATGAGCGGGGGATCACTAGGACTCTTCGAAGGAAAGAGACTTGGTAGAGCAAAAAACCTGGACAAGCTGGACAAGGACATCAGCAAACTCCAGAAGAAGTTAGGAGAGGAAAAGTCGTTTCTGGAACAGCTTCAGCAAAAGCTCGGCGACCTAAAAAAGGTTTCTTACCGCAAAGAGCTGGATGAGCTAAGTCAGCAACTACAGGAAAAGCAGCGGGACTTATCTGTTCTTCAGTCTCGTGAGAAAGAATATAGAGAGTTTATCTCTCGTGTAGGTCAGCGATCAGACACCCTCATCACCCAGCAACAAGAGCTGGAAAAAGAACTGGAAGAGATTCATCCCCTCATCAGACAGAAGGAGGAAGAACTCCTCCAAAGCAGAAGCTCTTTTGAGACGCGTAGGCAGGAGATGGAAACGGCCCAGGACTCCATGGAGGCCCTTTCCCAAACCTATAATCAGGCGCATATCACTCTGATCCAGCAGCAAAACCAGTTCCAGGCCCTCTCAAATGAGCACCAACTGGTTGACAGCCAAATCCAACGCTACCTGGATAATCAGACCAAGCTGAATGCAGACCTGAAGCAAGTAGCCGTGGACATGGATGACATCATCAACTCCAATAAGGAAGATGATGATAACATCATCCATATGTATGAGCAAAAGAAGAACATGGAGTCTACCGTAGGCGTTATTGAGGAGCAGGTAGCCCAGACCCGAAATAGTCTGGTAGAGGTGGAAGAAAATCTCACTAAGGTCCGTAGGAATCGGGAAGAGGTATTAGAGCGGCAGCGTGAACTGGAAAGCAATCAGACAGAAATCAAATTGGAATTTAACTCCCTGCGTGAGCGTATGCGAGTGGAGTTTGATATAGACATAAGCAAGCTGAGGGAGGAAGACCTGTTTGAGGACTTCCCTGAGAATTACAATCAGAGCAAAATAGAGCAGACAGTGCAAGACCTACGCGCCAAAGTGCAGCGCTTCGGGGAGATCAACCCTATGGCGGTAGAAGCCTTCAATGAGATGAAGGAACGCTTTGACTTCATCAATGGCCAGAAAGAAGATCTACTAGAGGCCAAGGAGTCTTTACTGACCACCATCGCAGAAATAGATCAGACGGCCAAGGAGAAGTTCCTGGAAACTTACCATACCGTAAGGGACAACTTCCAGCGTGTATTCCGAAGCCTCTTCATGGAAGAAGATAAGTGTGATTTGGTCTTGCTGGATCCTGAGAATCCGCTTGAGTCTGAGATCAACATCATCGCACAACCTAAGGGAAAGCGTCCTTTGACCATCAAGCAGCTTTCCGGTGGGGAGAAAACCCTTACTGCCGTGGCACTCCTATTTGCCATATATCTGATCAAACCTGCTCCTTTCTGTGTGTTTGATGAGGTAGACGCCCCACTGGATGATGCCAACATAGACAAGTTCAACAACATCATCCGCGACTTCGCCCAGATGTCCCAGTTTATCATCGTTACGCATAACAAGCGTACCATGGCCCAAACCAACGTCATCTACGGAGTAACCATGGAAGAAAGAGGCATCTCACGTGTATTACCTATTGACTTGGAAGACTTGCCTACAGATGTGGCAGAGGTGGCTTAGGTTATTGAGAGTCCAGATTATTTATCTCAATGAAGAAATAATTCTTTCAATACCTTGTTGATAATTCTTCTCTGTAAGATCTACTGATGCAATCGTTTTTATTCGATCAATAATTCCAGGTAGGTTGTATTCGAGATCTTTATATCTTTTTAGGTCAGTGTTCAAATCATCAAAATTCCATCCTTTCTTCAGTCTTGTTTCAATTCTCTCAGTTATTTCAGTGATTTCACCTTGAACCGCATAAAGGGATTCATCTGTAAAACTATTATTAAGAAAAGACTTATCTATATAGGCTGGGATGAATTTCCGGTCGATTACCTCTTGAGCATAAAAGGACTTCATACTTTCCAAGGCTACCCAAGAGGACAATAAGCTGTTTTTAGAAACAATTGACAAAGTAGCATCTGTCTCTCTTACGGACTTTTTTATGAAGTCATAGATATCCTCTCCTGGTTGTATTGATTCAAAATCGATAACAACAGTAAAACCAGACGATTCTAGCGTTCTCTTTATTTTTTCTGAAATGGATCTATCCTTATGGTTATAGGATATAAATATTGAAGCTACAACAGCGTTTTTCTCTGAATTAGCAATAGTTGTAGGCCTTGAGGGAGCAGATGTCCGAATAGGAGAGATTTTTGCAGAACCTTCAGGGAAAATCCTATTTACCATAGATTTAGCTGAGGCTCGAATTCTATTTGCAGAAATTCTATAACTTTCTTCACCTAAAACTCCCTGCATACGATCTCTCTCCAAACTGTTGAGTTGAGCAGTTAGTAACAATAAAGTATCATCATCTCTACTAGACTTATTTTCATGGGTTAGCGTTCTTAACTCTTGGAGCACTCGTTTAACTTCATCTTTCGTCAATAGCTTTTCAAAATAAGACTTATCGGACATTGAATATTTTTATTTCTTAGACCATTATATTAGCAAAGTTATCCATCATTCCCAATTTTATGGATATCATCCCACAATATTTTACGACTTCTAGTTATCCAGAGGGATCCTAGATTATTTCTAAGATTAGGCCATAACAAAGGAGGCCTATCAAGCCTCCTTCTTCATTATCTAGTATTTCTATTTCTTTAGAACGGTAACGTAACCTCAAAATTCACAGGTACCTCATCTTTGGGGCCATTTCCACTAAAGCCGAACTGCCTTCTTTGGATGACCGCTTCCCCTTTAACCTGATAGGGTTTTTCTTCAGAAACAGTAAATGTGAGGGTAACCGGCTTCTCTTTATTTCTTAGCATGACCATAGCTTCTGTCGTATATGTGCCATCTTCATTTAAGGTCGCACCATCAATAGAGATCATGGCAGAAGGGAACTTCTTTACATAGAAATAGTCTTTCTTCTTTTTGATGTTCTTTTCAAGGTCTTTCCAGTCGCAGGAGAGGGAGGAAGTATTAATCTCTATATCCAGTTGGATGTTCTCAATCTTTTCATCAGGAAGCTGGGCCTTAGTGAAGTTCCATTTGGTGAAAGTAAATACCTGGTCAGATCCTGCATTACCTATAGCTTGTATGGTCCCAGGTGTATCCTCACTATTAACTATCCCTATCTGGGTAAAGGAACATAGTATCCCTGCTGCAAGTAGGTAGAGTAAAAGCGGTTTCATATTTCGCATAGTGGTCAAATTATAAGTTATGGTTTGGCAGAAAGCTGTTGGCTAGCTTTCATGAGAAAATTCAAATCAAATTCCATCATCTTTCGGGCAGGATCAGGTCCATCAGGTCCCTTGATCCGGAAATCATCTACTACATTCAGCTCAAATGAAGCGCTCACCATCAAGAGAGGATTTCCCGCTTCATCCAGTACAGGCGTGAGTTGAGCTACGACTTCTACCTCCTCCTTTTTTCGCATCAATTCGAAGATTCCCTTCACCCTTAGAGGAAGTGTTTCCCCAAAAGCTATTTCCTCCACAGCTACTTGACTACTGAACTCAAAGGAGGAGTTTGGGAAGCGATAAGCCTTCACGTATTTATTCAGCACGTTGTAGTCAAAGCTTTCCATACCCATGGTCAGACTTTGCATATCAGCTATGAACTGCCCTTGTAAGCTCTTTGTATCGGCGTCCCAGTTCAGGCTTCCATCTATCTTTTTGATCTCTCCTATATACCTATCCAGAGGGGCCCGAAAGCGAAATTGAACGATAGGAATGTCCTCTTCCAATGCTTGCCCAAATACCCATGAGGTTGGGAGTTCAGGTGCTTCTTGAAAAGAAGCCATAGTACTTTGATCTACCTCAGGCAATGCTAAACCTAGTTCTTCCCAACTCTTTATCTCTACTGCATCAGAAACCGGAGAAAATGCATCTCCAATCTGAGAAGCTGTCACGGCCTTTAACACTTCTTGCTCAAATGTGCTCACTACTTCTTTTACAGAGTCTAATGGCTGGCCAAAATTGCTATAAATAGGATTCTTACAATTGTATTGAGAATAAATTTCCATAGATAGCCACAGCTTTCCATCTTTCTGGAAATAAGGATGTATATCCAGGTAAAACTGTCTGTCTGTACGACTTAGGCTAACTATTTCTGTAAGGGAGAATCGCTGAAAACTCTTCTCCAAGTTAGTTATCAGGTTGCTCCTCCATTCAGCTTCATTGAATCCTACCAGAGTCTTCCCTTGTACATCCGTAATCTTCAAGGGAGCTGCTACTAGGGTTCTCCCATTCTCCCATATAAATACTTTTTCCAGTTGAATATTAGCTCTCTTCTGCGGCACTACCCCACTCGTCCGGATGAAGTTTTCTATGGTCGAGAACTCCATATACCTACTGGCATAGATAGATCTCCCTTTGGCGTTTTGATAGATAATGGCTGGGGTTGCTGTAATTTCTGCTGGAAGGCCATGCTCTACTTCTCGCTTCACTAGCTCAATCCCTTTCTCAACAGCATAAGCTTGAACCTTAGGGAGAGTGTTCTCCAGAAAGTGCTGATCTGCCTCCTGATAAAAGACGATTAACTGCTGTTCTTGAGCTAGTAAGACCTGAGAAAGCATGCCCCACACAAGGCATAACACATATGTATGAATTCTACTCATAAAAATATCTGTCTACGGAATAACCTAAAGTACATACCCCTTCCGGCAGGAAGTGTTAACGCATTCAACTTATGGTATGCATGTGATGGTGGGACTGTAAGTACTAGAATGACCGTAGGCTTGCAGGCAGGAATGCATGAGATTTGTAAAATGATGTAAAAGGTGAGATGCTAAATATCAATCAAATTGGGCTTCCTCATTTAATCAGGCCTTACTAAAGCCTAGCCCCTCTTTCGTGTCCCAAAAATGGAGAAATTTGGACTTATCATATCCCTCATGTCCAAAAAAACGCGTTTTGTGGACATGAAATTCTTCTCATGACCAAAAAATGGCTATGACTAGACATGGGTCCCCGACTTTTCTCTTAACAAGCAGGCTACCCTGCCCTTCCTTTCCCCTACCAAACTACCCAAT
>JBCBKZ010000164.1:0-9405 GCA_038520955.1 Bacteroidota bacterium
CTCTGAAAAGGAAAGAGCAGCTATCGAGCAGTTGTACAGTACCTGTAAGAATATCTCCATTGACTATGGTATCATGGAGAAAGCACAGAATGTGTATGTGATTCCTTCCAGCTTTTCCTGGAGTGATCTGGGTACCTGGAGTTCTGTGCATTCTCACACTGACCAGGATGGAGAAGGAAACGCCGCTCCTGATCAGACTGTATTTTATGATTGCAAGGATAATGTTATCCGAGTATCCAAAGCTGATAAAGTAGTGGTGATAGATGGCTTAGAAGGGTACATCGTAGTAGACACTGATGATGCATTACTAATCTGTAGAAAGGATAACGAACAATTTATCAAGCAGATCGTAGGAGATATGCGTGCCAAGTACGGAGAAACATTTGTGTAATAGGTCAGGCTTTATGCCTGCTTACGCAATGATATATATGAAATTCTTAATAGCGAGCCCCTTTTTTTAGGGTGTTCGCTATTTTTTATAAGGACCCTTACAATTTTCAGAATAGATGATTTCCTAATTCAGTAAGAATCTCTATTTTTGCGCACATTTTAAATTATAACATATTCATCATGAAAGTAGCTGTAGTAGGCGTAACAGGACTTGTGGGTACAGAAATGCTCAACCTGTTAGAAGAAACTAAATTTCCGGTAACTGAGTTGATTCCAGTGGCCTCTGAAAAATCTGTAGGGAAGACAGTTACTTTTAAGGGTAAACCCTTCACGGTAGTGAGCATGGATGATGGTATTGCCGCCAAGCCAGACATTGCCCTCTTTTCTGCAGGAGGAGGTGTAAGTAAGAAATTTGCCCCTAAGTTCGCTGAAGTAGGAACCAGAGTAGTAGATAACTCCTCTGCATGGAGAATGGAAAAAGAGGTCCCTCTGGTAGTACCTGAGGTAAATATGGATTCAGTGAATGGTTCTATGATCATCGCAAACCCTAACTGTTCCACTATACAGATGGTGGTAGCCCTGGCACCCCTTCATCAGGCATTTACCATCAAAAGACTGGTTATTTCTACTTACCAAAGCGTAACAGGAACCGGTAAAGCTGCTGTGGACCAGCTGATGGGAGAAAGAGAAGGAGCAGAAAAAGTAGAGGCAGTCTATCCCAGAAGAATAGATATGAACTGTATCCCTCACTGTGATATCTTTCTGGAAAATGATTACACCAAGGAGGAAATGAAACTGGTTCATGAGACCCGCAAAATTTTAGGAGAACCCGATATGCCTATCACCGCTACTGCAGTGAGAGTCCCCGTTATAGGTGGTCATTCTGAGGCAGTAAACATAGAATTCGAGAGTCCATTTACAGTAGAAGGGGTAAGGAGTATACTGGCTGATACCCCTGGTGTAATTGTGATGGATGATCCTAAGAATCTGGTATATCCTACGCCTCATGACGCCCATAATAAGAATGAGGTGTTTGTGGGAAGAATTCGTAGAGATGAGTCTATCAAAAATGGCCTGAACCTATGGATAGTGTCTGATAACCTGAGAAAAGGGGCTGCTACTAATGCCGTTCAGATTGCAGAAAGTCTTCTATCTAGCGGAAAGATATAAATGGAAGAATACACAAGATCCCAACTTGCCTCACGTAACGGGCAGGATAGAGAGGAGATTTGGGTGGCGTATAAAGGCGTCATTTATGATGTAGGGAGAAGTCGGCACTGGAAGACTGGTATGCATTATAATCACTGGTCAGGACAGGATCTGACAGATGAGTTACCTGACGCTCCCCATACAGATCATGTGTTTACGAATATGCCGGTAGTAGGGAAATTAGTTTCCTGATACTACTTGAAAATAACGGGGAGGCTGGCAGTCGTTAGCTTCCCTGTCCATATCCCAAACTCTGCTGCCAAAGCATCCGGTTTATTCTCATAGGTAGCGCTTAGCTTTCCCGCCAGGATTTCTCCATATAGGTCAGGGAGTCCTTTCCATATACCTGCTCTCATATCTATATCTATTACCAGGCTTTCTCCAGCTTGCACAGTCCAATAATCCGCAAAATCTCCATCCCAGTTAGTTGGAGATTTCTTACTGATGGTAAAGCTGGTATCCGCATTGGAGAATGATAGGGATAGGTTATAGTAGCCCCACGAATTCCAGTCTTTCCAAATCTTCACAGGGGAGGAACTGATGTTTCTAAGGACCACATGGAAGCTTTTATACCTGCTCATATCCAGCTCACGCTGACCCTGCGGATTGGACTGAGGGATCACCAAACTGCATTCCAGTTGTTGAGCAGGGAGAACGGACCAGCCTGCCAGCCAAATGGTAATAGCAACTAAGAATGGGATGTGTGTGCGCAACTAATTAGGATTTTGCCAGTAAAAAATCCAGCCTGCTCTGAATGTGGGAAGGAATATCAAAACCCAACTCTGTAGCCTTCGCAAAGGCGGATTTAGCCTCTCTTCCTTTATCCATCTTCAGATATGCCAGCCCCTTATAATAGTGAAAAATCGGCTTTTCCTTAAAATATTTCTTATTCACATTGAAGTACTTAAGGGCCATTTTGTTGTCATCTAATTCCAGATAGCATTTGGCAGCCAGCATTCTGGCATCAGCAGCATTTTCATTTCTTCCTCCTGAAAGGTAACTCCTCATGGCATTTTCACTATGGAGCTTAGCTTCCTCATACTTCCCCATATTGAAATAGGAGAGCGCCATGCCATAATAGGCCTCTGGATATCCCGGATAATAAAGCAGGAGATTCTTGTACTGAAGAATAGCAGCGTTGTATTCTGATTTTAGTTGATAAGCAGCAGCCAGATTTTGGTGTGTAATCAGGTTACGTGGATAGATTTTAAGCGATTTCTCATAGTAGAAAATAGTGCTGTCAAGCATAGATAAATCCCGGTACGTTTCCGCCAGATAATCCATAGCATCCACAAACTTGGGATCTTCCTGATTAGATTTGAGGAAGTACCCTTTGGCAGCCTGATATTCCTTGGCTTGAAGGGCTTGATATCCCTTTTGAAAATATGATCTGGCTGCTTCTGAGGTAGAAACCATGCCTGACCGGCTATTCATCATTTGGGCAAAAGAGCATATAAAAGAGCAAGTTAAGAGTAGGGAAAAGACTACTTTCATATCCCTTTAACGACTTGGGTTTAGGTTAAATTATTGCTACTTGAGGCTTCTTCGCTTCAGCAGATAATCTGTCAGAACTTTATCATAGGGTGTTCTGATATCTACTTCCACAAAGGAGATATTAAACTCGTAGCACTTTTGTTTGAATCGGGCGTTCGCGTGTTTGATGTTGTGCTGGTACTGCTTCCTGATCTGATGGGGGTTCACTTCAATTTTTTCCCCACTTTCCATGTCCTGGAGAATGACAGGTCTGTTTGGGAATTCAAGTTCCTGTTCGGTTTTTCTGTCTAGGAGATGAAAAACCAGTACTTCATGTCTCTCATGTCTAAGGTGTTGAAGGGCCTTGAAGAGTTTATCAGTTTGTTCTTGCTCATTAAATAGATCCGTGATGAGTACCACGAAAGACCTACGATTAAACTTTTTCGCTATTTGATTGAGGACTTTGGCAGTAGCTGTCTTATGGGTGAAGAGTTCTACATTCTGGACTACTTCTTCCAGCTTTTTATACATAGGGATCAACCAAGAGTATTTGGCCTTGGAGGGTGCGTAAAAGGTGATCTCTTCATCAAAAAGGGTCATGCCCGCAGCATCTCTCTGGCCTACCATGAGGTACTGAAGGGCTGCTGAAAGATAGGCTCCGTATTCCAGCTTACTTATTCCACTAAACCCTTTTAGCTTTTGGGGGTAGCGCATGGAATCACTCACATCTAGCACAATCTGACACCTAAGGTTGGTTTCTTCCTCGTAGCGCTTGGAAAAAAGCTTATCCGTTTTCCCAAATACCTTCCAGTCAATATTCCTCAGAGGTTCTCCAAGATTGTAAGGTCTATGCTCAGCAAATTCTACCGAAAATCCGTGGTAGGGACTTTTGTGCAAACCCGTAATAAAGCCTTCTACTATAAGTCTGGCTTTGATTTCGATATTCTTGAGTTTGCTGACTACTATCGGATCCAGGTACTTGATGGAGGTTTTGGCCATGTTGTTTATTAACTGTATGTATGCGCTTAAGGCACCACTTATTCTTACGAAAGTAAAGAAAAACCCTGTATGCTAGTATGTAAGAAACGCTGCCTTTCTTTCGTATCGTCAATTTTTATTCCACTACGGTGAATTTCCCTACAAACTCCTCTATGCCTTCCTGATTAGTGGATACGTGGTAAAGGTAGATTCCCGGACTGATTCTATTATTACCTACATCTCTCAGATTCCACTGTAATCCACCATCTCCATCTGTTTCCTCCAGGGCTATGACATATCTACCAGAAACTGTGTAAACTTTAATGATTGCTTGCTGCGTAAGATTTGCAAACCTGACTCCTTCAAATGCAGCATGATTTCTGACAGGATTAGGATACACATACACTTCCGTAAGGGTTGACTTGTTAGAGGAGAAGGTTGCTGTATTTCCGTCTTCTGAGATGCATACTCCAGTGAAGGTACATACATCATTGACGGTTATGGTAACAGGGAATCCTAATGCTCCCAGTCTGGCTTCTGATAGCGTTAACTTAACGGCATCATCATTCTCTCCAAAGAGTTCCACAGCACTGATAGTACCAAAGGGGCTTATGACATAGTTCTCGATTTCTAGTGCGGTCGTAGGGTCTACAGCCTGGCTGAAATAGAGAACTGCTTCATTCTCAGAAGCAACCTCCCAGCGGCTAAGAATCAGTTTATCAGGTTGTTCTCTCTCGAAGGTAAATGTTAAAGACTTAAAGTCTGGGTTGATAGGAGCAAACTGCTTGTCCAGCCAAGAGGTGTCAACCTCTATGGTTTGTACTCCTTCTGAGAATTCGTCCTGGAAGCTAAGAATGAGCGAATTTTTTTCTTCTGCCTGAGGAATCAAGCTAATAGGGGAGAGGCTTCCATTTAGCATGAACTTAGCCTTATCACCCTCCCTCTTTGTAACAGGTTCTGAGAAGAATAACAAAAGCTGGTTGGATCTGATAACTTCCACACTATCAAGCCTCGGGAGAGCATGAGGAATTAGGGTAAGCTGATTACTCATGCCACTTTCAGCAGGAGTAAGGCCCTCATTCAGAGAAATGATGTGATAAGCATATTCTTGTCCACTTATGAGACCAGTATCCACAAAAGAATTATCTGTAGTTATTGTTAGCGTATCCAGAGAGGGATTACTGGAAGGAGAATTTATTCGGATCACCCGGTAAGAAGTGGCATTATCTACTGCCAGCCAGTTTAACGCTACAGATTCAGGACTTCTTACTGTCCCTTTGAGCGAATTGATTACTCCTGGACCATTAAAAGCTTCATTTTGCTCGAAGAAATTCATAAAGCTCCCTGAAGGATCCCCTATTCCAAACTCCACCAAGCCATTTCCATTAAAGTCGCCTATCACGTGATGGGTACCCCAGGATTCTTTGAAGAACCAGGATATCTCATAATCACTTATGGCAGAATTATACTCAATAACTACGGCCCTTGGGAAGTTGGTGAAGAGTAACTCTTCTGCCGGATCATTATCCAGATTTAAGGCCGTAGCTTGATTGTATACTTCACTGTCTCTATCATATAGGTAGGTGTCCCACACCTGCACCAGAGAATCCTCCGCATTCAGATCAAACATTCTCAGCCACCAGAAGGGGGTAGCCCTTTCCTGTTCCTCATTTCGCATATTGAGGGTGTGTACCGCCACAAAGAACTCCTGCTGCCCATCTCCATCAAAGTCACCTGCAGTGAGGTAATTGCCTGATTTGGCTAAGTCAGAGATGCTGAGAAAGTGCTGACGTAAGGTACCATCCAGGTACTCATAGCCAATGATGTCTCCGTCAAAGTCCCCAAATATCATTTCAGGACCTCCGTCCTCATCAAAGTCTTCCACCATGATTCTGGGAGAAACAGAGGCGGTGTAGTTGGGACTGATATCCTCCAGGGTAAATAGTTCTATGAAAGTGTCACCGGATCTTTGGTAGACAAAATGATCCTTAAAGTTTTTGTAGAATAATTCTGGAACTCCGTCTCCGGTTATATCTGCCATTCTGCTGGCAAAGAGCGTATCATTAGCATTCTCATAAATGATTTCCGAGGGGAAGGAGGTGTCAGTAGCCTGTTCTACCAAGAAGCTGGAATCACTAATGGAACAGAAGATTTCCAGCAATCCATCCTGGTCAGTATCTCCCACATCCTTGGGCAAAAGGATAGGTTTGAAATCCAGAGAATCTACCTCCACGAACCTGCTCCCATTAAACTCAGAGATGAAAATCTTTCCCGGTCTAAGAGCTCGATCATATTTGCTGTAAATGACTTCCAGAAGTCCGTCTTTATCAAAATCATAGGTATCCGGAAGATACCTTCCATTGGGAAGTCCATATGTTAGGGAATCAAACCCATGTTCGGGTAGGGAAGCAGGTTGGAAGCTAATGTTGAAGGGAGCTGATTCTCCGGTAATTCCTGCTCTATTAGTTGCAGATACTCGCATTTCATATTCTCCTGGACTGAGACTTTCCTGCCCTAGTAAGAAATGCCCCGTTCTGGTGAATTGGTCGAATTTCAGACTTTTCTCTTCACTTTCTCCTACTTTTTTAAAGTGAAGTGTGTGTAAAGCTCTATCATTAGACCTAAAATCAATGAAGACCTTATTCTCTTCATTATCCCATGCATTGGATGAGACACTGATCTTTAGTTCCGGACTGGACCTATCCACCACAAATCGGTTTCTATCCTCAAGGGTGCTTCCGTCTGTTTTGTTGATGACAAGTCTTAAAGTGTATTCTCCCTCCTCCAGGTCTGAAACATCCCAAACTGTCAGTGTATCTGCATTCACCTGATAGGTCTGGTTCTCTATGATGGGCGTCCAGTTTTCTTCACCCTTCACGCCTTCTTCCCAGCTAAGGCTAAAGGAAGCAAACTCAGGGTCCAGAACTGTTCCCACTATGCTCACGACGTCTCCCGAGGCACCTTCATCATTGACGGGACTGATGATTTCAGCAGTAGAGGACCCTGAAAAACTGAGGAGTTTAAAGAGATTGAGTCTTCCTGCCCCAGTAAAGTGATCCCAACCCTCAATACCGATATCATCTGCTGTGGAGGCTAGTAATCCTTGAACTTGTCGGGGAGGTAGTTTTCCTCGGATGGAGAAAAGGAGGCCTATGGCTGATGCCACCATGGGTGCGGAAAAGCTGGTTCCTTGTATTCTCCCAAATGCTGGACTGCCATCCAAGTCTCTAATGAAGGTGGTGAAGATATCAGATGCCGGTGCGGCAATATCTACTGTTACCCCAAAACTGCTGAGTGGCCAAAAGGTCTCTTCATTTCTTTCTTCATTAAAAATGGTTCCAGATACTGAGATTACCTCATCAAAGCCGGAAGGGTAGTGAAGCTCATCGCCAGTGGCATTACCGGCAGAAGCTACTAATACTACGCCCTTTTCGTAAGCGTACTTTATGGCTTCATGCATGGTGAGGGAAGGAAATAAGTCCCCAAAACTCATCACTAACACATCTATTCCATTATCAGCAGCATACACTATGGCACGAGCTATATCATCATCATCTCCCATCCCCAGGGCACTAAATGCTCTTAGCACCACCAACTTACAGTCAGGGGCTATGCCTACTCCCCCGATCTGATTATCGGCCCGGGCGCCGATGACACCGGCTACCTGAGTTCCATGATTATTATCGTCCTGAGGGTTAGGGTCGGGATCCAGATAATCCCCCACAAAAGGGCTCCTGATCTGGTCTGTGAAGTCGTACCCGCTCACATCATCCGTAAAGCCATTTTGGTCATTATCTATCCCATCAAAATCACCGGTGAGGCCTCCACGATTTTCGGAAATCGGCCATGGTTCGAAGCTGCCATTGCCATTGAGGTCCTCAGCTTCATTGACCCCTATCTGACCTTCAAATTCAGGGTGCCCAAAGTCCAGGCCAGTATCCAGGACTCCAATCTTCACATCAGAGGAACCTCTGCTAAGGTCCCACGCCTCAAAAGTTTGAATGAATTGGTGGTACCACTGGGCGGAAGTAGAATCACCCATTGGAGCCATCTCTAAAGCATGAACCTTCCTTCTGTAGTTAGGTTCTACAAATTCAAATTCTCCGGAAGAGGCTAGTAGGTCTATTAACTGAGTAGCATTCTTACTTCCTGGGAAAGAAAGACTGTAGATCTTTTCCAGTCCTGATTTTTCTTTCCTTAGGTGGAGCTGCTGGGCAGAAGACATGCCATCCAGATAAGGAAAGAGTTGTCTTATGGTAGAGGATGACTTTTCGCTGTCCTGGTAAGAGGTCAGAAAGGAAGATAGTTTGCCTTCCTGCTTGAGTTTTACATTCACCTCCTGTTGTGCCTGGGCAGGTAAGATCCATAGGAAGAGACCCAAAATGCATATGTTCCGTATGATAGTTTGAATAAGTACTCGGTCTCTGTTCGAAAACATAGGTGGTAAGTAATTGCGAATCAAGCAAAGATATATAGTCAGAAATATACGTATTTGTTATTGAATCATAGAGGTAAATATTGCGAACGTTGGATGGATTATTGCAGTGTCCCGGATTTTCATCCACTAATTTATTAGGTACCTTAGGATATGCTTGGCTTGGTAATTAGCATTCTTATTTTGGTGGTTTTGGGCTTTGCGCTGTATCCTATTGGGAGATTGGCTAAGAAGAAAGGGGATTCTCCTGCTTTTTGGCGCCTTCTTACCCTCATCAGTTGGGGCTTTGTGTGGATCGCCATTCGAGCTGCCTTAAGGATTTGGAGTCTGTATATTCTGGACGAAAGAGGTTTGTTTCAGGTAATCTGGTTTGGGGGTGGGATTTGTATGCTGATATACGGTTTGTATTGGTTTATTCTCTCAAGGAAAGCCAATGAGCCTTCAAGCTGGGATCAAAGGTTGTCAGAAATAGGAAAAAAGAACCATAAAGAGTAACATTAAGCTTCCACACCCTAATCTATTCTCAACATGAGATTTGCTATTCTAATATTTGTTGTTGTACTGGATCTCTTCCTGCTGTATTGGACTTCCAATAATTTAGGCAGAATAGCCCGGAAGAAAGGACAGAAACCAGGCCTCTGGATAGCCTATGGAATTTTTGGGTTTATTATTGGAGCCCTGGCAGTAGTATTTCTCGCTACAGTAGTCATGGGCATCATGAATGTGGGAATTATCTGGGCGTGGCCCGTTTCTCTGGTCGGTGGATTCATAGCCTATCTCTATCTCAGGTCTATCCTGAAAAGGAAACCGGATGCTTTTTCTTAAGAATTGGTCATAGAAACCTTAGAGGTAGAAAACAGGGAAGACTCTCTTACATTGAAAACCAACCTCAAAGTAAGAGAGTCTTCCCTGTTTTCTAC
>JBCBKZ010000165.1:0-9386 GCA_038520955.1 Bacteroidota bacterium
AATTGATTCTCCCTTTCTTACCAAGATAGGGCCTCCTATGGTCCAGGGAGCCATGAAAATAGGTCTACCTATAGAGGGAATCGTCAAAAAGACCTTATTCGATATTTTCTGTGGAGGAGAAAGCATAAAGGATAGTGAGGCTACTTCCGAACAACTAGCCAAGTTTGGTGTAGGGACCATACTGGATTATTCTGTGGAAGCAGAGAAGACAGAAGAAGGATTTGATGAGACCCTGAGAAACATATTAGAGACGCTGGAACAAGGGGCAGAACACAAGGAGGTAGTTTTTAGTGCCTGTAAACTGACAGGCCTGGCTTCTTTTGGGCTGATGGAAGCCATACAAGCTGGAGAGGCTCTTTCTCCAGAGCAGGAAAGTGCGTATGCCAGGGTGAAAGAAAGATTAAATGCCATTTGCCAACAAGCAGTAGAATCCCAAACACCTGTCTTCATAGATGCGGAAGAAAGCTGGATACAGAATACCATAGATCAACTGGCAGAAGAAATGATGGAGAAGTATAACCAGGATTCTGCCTATGTCTACACCACCATTCAGCTTTACAGACATGATCGGTTAGCGTATCTGGCCTCATTGATAGAAAGAAGCCGAGAGAAAGGGTACTTCCCAGGCGTGAAAATAGTGCGTGGTGCCTATATGGAAAAGGAAAGTGCCAGAGCTGAAGAGAAAGGGTATACAGATCCCATCCAGCCATCAAAAGAAGCTACCCACAGGGATTTTAATGAGGCACAGAAGCTTTGTCTCCAACACATTGATAGGGTATTTCTATGTGCAGGTACACATAATGAAGAGAGCTGCTATCAGTTAATGGAGTTGATGGAAACCCAGGGCTTTACTCCGGATGACAAAAGGGTGTGGTTCTCTCAGCTATTAGGCATGTCTGACCATATTTCCTTTAATCTAAGCCATGCCGGCTATAATGTAGCCAAGTATGTTCCCTTTGGTCCTGTCAAAGCCGTAATACCATATTTAATGAGGAGAGCAGAAGAAAATACAGCAATTGCCGGTCAATCCAGTAGAGAGGTATCATTATTGAAGAAAGAAATCAAAAGAAGAAAGCGTTAAGTACGTTCTTAAGATAGCCTATTTCACTAATCAAGAATTGCTTTATGAATCCAGCCAAGTCTAGAGGAGGGAGAATCTATTTCTTTCTTTTCGTTTTCAGTCTCCTATTTTCTACCTCAGGAATGAGTCAGCCTTGTACGGGTTTTACCATAGAAGATGTGGATGTCAGCAGTAAACGCATCCTGGATATCTACTATGACAACGACAGATTTGGAGGGACCAACCGCTATTACACGGAAGGCTGGGGCGTGAAGTTAATTACCCCCAGATTCAAGAATCTCTTTCTTTCCAGACTCCTTCTATTGCGTGTAGGGAGAAGGCCCAGGACATTTTACGGACTCCAGCTTTCGCATGCTGCATTTACCCCAGATGATATTCTGGCAACAGAAGTGGTAGAAGGAGATAGACCTTATGCCAGACAAACGGTACTCACTCACTCTCTCATTTCTAATGATCTCCAGAGAAATCTGCGCCTCACCACAGAATTTGACCTGGGATTTATAGGGCCCTTTGCTACGGCAGGCTTATACAGAACAGAGAGTTTCCGATCCAATGGTCCGGCAGGTTGGGCTAATCAGGTCAGAACGGATCTGGTCCTCGGATATAGAGCCAGATTAGAAAAAGGCTTGGTATCCACTAACGGTGTGGATGTGGTAGCCTATGGTGATGCAGGCCTAAGCACCCTAAGAACCTTTGGAGGCTTGGGTGCCATCATACGTCTGGGACTTATCAATCCCTATTTCTATGACCTTTATGTGGATCAGAGGAGTATCTACGGAAGTAGAGACATCAGACCTATAGAGGTGTACTTGAAGATAGATGCCGGTGTTCATGTCATAGGCTATGATGCGACCTTACAAGGTGGCCTGATCAATAGAAATAGCCCCTACACCCTAAGAGGCAGTGAAATTAAGCGGGTTACCGTGGATGGTAATGCTGGTATTTACATTTTCATCAAACGCTTTGGCATCAATTATATCCACAACCTCCAAACTGCCACCATCAAGGGAGGAGGTACCCATAACTGGGGTAGAATTCAGGCTATCTTTGTGTTTTAACCCTACGCCAAACTATAAGACAGTCCCATCTCTCTGATGCTGTGAAGCATCTCAGAAGAAGGTTGAATTTGTAAGCTGGAACTGATCAACTTGATGTCTGCTCCCATTCTGGGGTCCTTAATGCGGAACATCAAGTCTTTCTTACCGGGATTCTTTTCTACTAATGTCTGGAGTTCCTTTAGCAGATCTTCATTCAATTCCTCATTCCTGATTTCCAGACATAAGTGTCTGACCATGCCCTCAAACAGATCTTCTGACAAGAGTTTAATCTCCTTTATCCTCAGTTCAAATTCGGTCTCATCATATCTACGGGCCTGATAGACTCCGTTGATGAAAATCATTTCATCCGGTTGGATGAGGTGCCTAAAGTTGGCGTACTGATCTCCGAAAAGGGCCAGATCCAGCGAATCTGAAAAGTCCTCTATGGTGAAGGAGAGGAATTTGTTCCCCCTTCTGGATACCCTATCTCTGGAGGAGGTTACTATACCGGCCAATTTCACTTCCTTCCCTTTCATGTTCTCCAGGGTAGCTAGCCCATTAGTGGTAAAGGCTTCTATCTGCCAATTATACCTGTCCAGGGGATGACCCGAGAGGTAGAATCCGATAACCTCTTTCTCAAAGTTGAGGGTCTGCAATTCTGACCAGGCTTCCACTACCAGCCCATCTTTCATGGTCCCTACAGGAATTCTGGGTTCTTCATTATACTGCCCATTACCATTTCCATTAGCATCTCCAAACAGGCTGACCTGGGGAGAGTTTTTCTCCATTTGTACCTTCACCCCATAACTGAGTGCCTTTTCGAGCACATTAGTTTCCTCTTTTTCATTTACTGGAAGAAAATACTGATATCTATTTACGCCGAATACGTCCAGGGCCCCGGCATACACCAGAGATTCCATGGTCTTTCTGTTCAAGGTCCTCAGCGGCATTCGTGTAGTCAGGTCAAAGAGGGAAGTGAAGGGTCCTTCTGTTTCTCTTTCCTTGATAATAGCCTCTACCACAGATCTACCTACCCCTTTGATAGCCTCCATCCCAAAACGGATCTGTCCCTGGGGATTCACAGAGAATAAGGACTTGGACTCGTTAATGTCCGGCTGAAGCACCTCTATACCCATTCTCCTACATTCTTCAATGAAGAAGGTGATTTTCTTAATATCACTCACATTGTGGGTAAGGACGGCCGCCATATACTCTGCCGGGAAATGGGCCTTCATATAGGCCGTTTTGAAGGCCAGAATAGAGTATGCGGCTGCGTGGGACTTGTTAAAGCCGTAGGAGGCAAATTTCTCCATCAGGGCAAATACATCCTCCGCTGTCTTCTTATCTACGCCATTATCCCCAGCCCCTTTGATGAAGTTGACCTTCTCCTTGGCCATGATCTCCATCTTCTTCTTACCCATGGCCCTCCTAAGTAGGTCCGCACCACCGAGAGAGTACCCTCCCATGGTCCTGGCTACCTGCATGATCTGCTCTTGGTAAACCATGATCCCATAAGTATTATTGAGAATGGATTCCAGCATAGGATGTGGATACACAATCTCTTCCCTTCCATGCTTACGATTGACGAAGGAAGGAATGTTATCCATAGGTCCAGGCCTATAGAGGGCGTTCATGGCGATGAGATCCTCTATGTTAGTGGGTTTGAGCTGACGTAAGTACTTACGCATCCCATCAGACTCAAACTGGAAGGTAGCTACTGTATCTCCACGCTGGTAGAGAGCGTATGTCTCTTCGTCTGTGATGTCTATATTGTCGGGATCTACGACTATATCCCGGTTCTCTTTGACCAGTTTAATAGAGGTCTTGAGAATAGACAATGTCTTAAGTCCCAGGAAGTCCATCTTCAGTAGCCCGCACATCTCAGCCATGGGGCCATCATATTGGGTTACTATGGTCTCATCCTTAGCTACCGAAACAGGCGCATAGTCCGTAACATTATTAGGGGCTATGATCACAGCACAAGCGTGTACCCCTGTATGCCTGGCCGTTCCTTCCAGCGTCTTGGCAAACTGCATCATCTTGCGGGTAGGCACATCCGAGCTATCAAACAGCTTGGATAGTTCATCTGCAAAGTCTGGGTTATTCTCAGGATCTAAGGCTTTCTTAAAAGACATCCCCGGTCTATCTGGCACCATCTTGGCTATACGATTCACCTCTGCCAAGGGAATTCCAAGCGTCCTGCCTACATCTCTGAGAGCAGTCTTGGCCCCCATGGTTCCGTAAGTGATTACCTGACTCACAGATTTACGGCCGTATTCTTCCACCACAAAATCTATCACCTCTTGACGACCTTCATCATCAAAGTCTATATCAATATCCGGAGGGGAAACCCTTTCCGGATTCAGGAACCTTTCAAACAGTAAGTCATAGGTAAGAGGATCTACATCTATGATCCCCAATACATACGCCACCACACTTCCAGCAGCTGACCCCCTTCCGGGTCCCACATATACCCCTCTTTCCCTGGCTACGGTGGTAAAGGACTGGACGATGAGGAAATAGCCTGCATAGCCCATCTTTTTAATGATCTTCAGTTCCAGCTCTATTCTCTCCTGGATTTCTGACGTAAGTTCTGGATAGCGTTTTTTAGCTCTTTCCCACACCATTGCGGCCAGAAAGTCATCCATGTTTTGGTACTCTGCGGGAACCTTGTATTGCGGGAGAATCATGTCTCCCTTGAGGTTCATCTCAAAGTTGCAGCGTTCTGCTAGTTCTATGGTATTATCTAAAGACTCTGGGATATCCTGGAAGAGTTCCAGCATTTCCTCTTGAGTCTTGAAATAGAAGCGAGGGTTTAAGCGGTTTTTATCATCAACAAAACGGAATCTGTTAGGATCTTCGTAGTCTGAGGAGGTTTGCAGTGCCAAAAGCAGGTCATGAGCCTCACTATCTTCCTTATTTACATAGTGAACATCATTCGTAGCTATAACTGTAAGATCATGCTTACGCGCCATACGGATCAGCCACTCATTACACTTTTCCATGTCCCCCAGGGTGTGGCGCTGGATCTCTACATAGTAGTTTTCCTTCCCAAAGAGGCTGACATAGCTTTTCAGCATTTCCTCAGCTGCCTCTTCTCCCTTTTGGATCAGGGTCTGGTTTACCTCTCCCGCCAGGCAACAAGTAGAACCTATCAGTCCTTCAATATGCTGACTCAGAATTTCCTTGTCTATTCTAGGCTTGTAGTAATAGCCATCTGTATAACCGTAGGAACAGAGTTTTACCAGATTTCTGTAGCCTTCCGCATTCTTGGCCCACATGATCTGGTGGTACCGCTTTTGGGTTCTATCACGCTTAGTAGCATCTCCTGCTATGATGTAAAACTCACAACCTACAATGGGCTTCACCCCATTCTTTCTGGCATTCAACACAAACTTGGGTACACCAAACATATTCCCATGGTCCGTGATGGCCACATGAGACATCCCACAATCAGCTGCTTTGGCTACCATGTCCTTGATTTTGGCGGCCCCATCCAGCAAACTAAACTCTGTGTGATTATGTAAATGGACAAACTCTGGCATACTCCTCCTTCATAAATTCCAATAAGCAGAAAACTGCCTATTCAACTAATTAATGTAGTAATTCCTAACGTGTTTTTTGACTGAAATTTTCCACATCTGTGGAAAGCTATTGTCTGTCTTTATAGAACTTCTCCACCAGCTTATCACCATGAGGAACGGTATGAGTAGCCCATTTAATTCTCAGGTCAAGTTTATCCTCCTCAGAGAGCGCCCAGCCTATATTACTTGCCTTCAGTCTGTTGGTTAGTTCATAGAGGGTTATGGCAGCAGAAACTGAAATATTGAAGCTTTCTGTGAAGCCCACCATAGGGATACAAAGCTGCATATCTGCATTTTCCAGAAGTTCTGAAGATAGTCCATCTCTTTCTCCTCCAAAGAAAAGGGCTATGGGTTTCTCCAAGGGAAGATCTATAGGACTAAATTGATTAACGCCAGGGCTGGTAGCTACAATGGCATATCCTCTTTCCCTGAGGGTTTGCAGGCAAGCCTGACTATTGTTTTCTGCCTCATGGTAGGTACTAATATCCAGCCACTTCTCTGCCCCTTTAGCTATATGATTGGAAACCTGGTAGGGGTTATTTTCTTCTATGACATGAAGCTCTTGTATCCCAAAACAATCACAAGTCCTGACTACTGCTGAAGCATTCTGTTCTTTATGAAGATCTTCCACTGCCACCACTATATGCCTGCTTCGTTCCTTCAGGACCTTCTCAAATAAAGAAGCTCTGTTAGGCGTCAGAAACGATGCTAAAAACTGATATAACTCTTCCTTCTCTTTCATATCCTCTACCTTAGCGCTAAGTTGGAATATAAAAAAAAGCAGGAACCTGACGGTTCCTGCATGATTTCCTATTCTTAATACTAGCTATTAGTACCTTCCACCTCCATAGCCGCCGCCGTATCCGCCGCCGCCTCTTCTTCCACCGCCACCATAGCTATCTCTTCTATTATTTTCCCTTGGACGGGCTTCCTTTACCACTATGGGTCTATCTTCTACTTCAGATTCATTCAGGTTGCTGATAGCATCACGAGCTTCATCATCATCAGACATTTCTACAAAACCGAATCCCTTGGAACGGCCTGTGTCACGATCAAGAATAATTTTGGCAGAGTCTACGGTACCGAACTGCTCAAACATGTCCCTAAGATCATCTTCTGTTAGTCTGAAACTTAGGTTGGCTACAAAAATGTTCATAAAAAATTAAGTATCTAATAAAATAATTCTGTTATGATACGTGGAAAGTCATGAGAATGTTAAGCTATTGTTAAGTTGATTCTCAGCCAATTGACCTACACATATCAATTCAATAACGGCAAACAATATGGTATTAGTTTGCTCAAATTCCTATTTACAGAAGATATTGTTGTAAGGAAGTATTTGAAATGACATTTGCGCCCAAATTTCCATTTGAAAGCAGCCTACTAGTTTAGTTCACTGATAGCAAATTCCAGCATTGAGTCTATTCCCCTAGCCTCTAGTTCAGGGTCCATATCCAGCCTAACATCTGGTGGTAGTCCATCTTCTACATTAAAGCCATCTATGGTCCCAAGTTGGGTGGTGGATACACGCAGGGTCCAACCATTTGCCAATTCTGTAGCTGAAGGGGCACCTCCTCCCCCTCCGGTAGTATCTCCCACCAGAGTAACATTGGGAAGCTCCTGCATCATGGTACAGAAAAAGGTAGTGGCACTGTAACAGCGTCTGTTAGTCAGTACTATGACAGGCTTTGTATACTGTAAAGGCCCTTCCGGAGAAACAGAATATCCTGACCAATCAGAAAAGTCATTCCTTCCCGGGCCACTTTTCTCGCGCTGAGCAGCCAGGGTACGGGTAACATCTGTAAATCTTCTCACTAAGCGGAATACATTGGAGAGGGAACCTCCTCCATTATTTCTCACATCAAAGATGATCCCTTTCTTATCCTGAAATTTATTGATCACCAGATCTATGTCATCATCAGCTAATGGACTACTAAAGGAACCATATCTGATATAGCCCACATCTGCAAACTCCCAGATGACCAGAGATCCTACAAACTGCTGATTTTGCTGGAAATAAGTTCTTTCCAGATTAGCAGCATTAAAGTTCTCAGGAGAATTTAAATACCACTCCCAGTTTCTGGAAAGATTAAAGGGAGATCTCAGGTTTACATGTCCGTCCCTTAACTCGAAGAGCATATCTGCCATCACCTCAAATAAGGCTTCCTCAGACATATTCTCCTGTACTTGTGGTCTATACCTGCTATATACTTCATCCCAGTCAATTCCTTTAAAGGAAAAGAAGGAGTACTCCTGGTCTGCAAAGGTCCAGGCTTCCTCAAAAATACTGAGGGGGTCCTCTTCGGGTGCTTCATCCAGGAAAACCTGCTCACAGCTGACTGTTCCTAACAGGAGGATCAGCAACATAGCGGGAAAAATTCTTGAGATACTCATTACAGGTCTATCAATAAAGTAACACCTAATCCATGATAAGCCACTCCCAGGGAATGGATATCATCTTCTTGAAAATCATATAAGTTCCACTCATAGGAGAAGGCAAGCTTATTATCTGTTCTTCTTCCCAGACGTTTTACCAAACTTATTTGGGATTGGATCTGCGTAAAGACGCCTACAGGAGAAACGAAGCCATCACTCCCTTCAAAGCCTATAGAAAAACCAGGGTATCTCCGAACATAGGAGAGTATGGGAACTTTCAGGTCGTACTCCAGCCGCATGTCCTGACGGAAAAGTCGGATATTTCTCAACCACTTAAACTCAGGACCTACGGAACCTACCATGTCCCAGTTAAGGGCACTATTTCCCAAAGAGTTGTTTAGCCTGTAGGCATAGAGAAACTGAGCGTATGCGCCCAGGTACATGATGTTGTTAGGATCATCCTTCCTGATTCTTCGTAGATAGGATACTCCCCCATCCGCTAAAATCCCTAATAGGGTGGATTCTTCACTTGGCGGGTTGCCGATAATCCCTCCTCCCCGAATGCCCCATTGGAAAAAGTCCTTTTCAGAACGCGCACTTTCCATGATCTGCAGTCTGAAACCAGGGCCTTGGTAGATATTCCTCGCCATCTTGGTATCCTGGATGATATTCCAGGTACCTACATAGCCTATATGTAGGAAGCGTTCCTTGGAAAGTTTTATCTCCAGGCGGGCTTTCTTTTTCTCAATTTTCCTAAGTTTTTTACTTCCAGGCTCTTCCTGTGCCTGAATGGGAGAGAGAAATAACAACAGGAGGATTAACAAACAGCCGTTAAGAAGAGTAAGGCTCTTACTCATAATGAAGACGTTAAATGAGGATAAGTAAACTTAGGTAAAAATTATACACCTTCCCCCATCCATGCCCTAAAAACTTTTGACTTGTCTCGGCTGATTATGATGCTGTCTTCCTCACAGTGGGCAAGCTCGACTGTGAGCCTTCCATTAAAATAAGGGTGTATGCTTTTGATGGCTTGTACATGGGTAATAAACTGTCTGTTAAGCCTAAAGAAGTACTCCGGGTTTAGCAGTTCTTCCAGCTGTTCCAGTTTAAATTCCAGAGAATGTTTCTTGCCATCTGTTCTTACGACATAGACATTTTCATGTGCGGTGGTAAAGTAAGCTATGTCCTGTATGGAAATAGGGATAAATACGTCCTTACCTTTTACCAGAAATCTGTCCTTATATTTTTGCGTGGTAGTGATTCCAAGCATACTAATCACCTCTTTCAGATTACTGTCAAGGCCAGTAT
>JBCBKZ010000166.1:0-9383 GCA_038520955.1 Bacteroidota bacterium
ACCTCGAGAAGCATCAACCAGAAATTTTCCAGCACTTTGCCCTGAAAGATATCGCTTCTTTCATAGGCATCACAGATGTATCTCTCAGTAGAATTCGCAAAGAAAGACTTCAACAAATACGAACTTATCAAATGTAAAGTAGAGTCTGTACAAAGGAGGATAGTTTTGAGCTATAACATTAAAGCTCAAATATGAAAAAGCAACTTTATCTTATCCTATTAGGATTAGTATTTACCATCGTCAGCGGATTTATACCTACGAACAAATCCAGGCTTAAAGTCGAAGTATCAGGCCTTGAAAGCAGTATATCAACCAATGTATGGGTGAGTGTATTTTCCCAGGATGCCTTTCTGGAAACCCCTTTGGAAAGCAAGTCTACCACCAGTAAGGAGGGTAAGGTATACGTAGAGTTTGATTTACCTCCAGGCGAGTATGCCATCTCTACTTATCATGACACTAACAACAATGACAAGCTAGACAGGCATTTTTATGGTAAGCCCAAAGAACCTTACGGCTTCAGTAACAATGTTACACCCCGTTTTGGTCCCCCAAAATATGATGCATGTAAGTTTGAATTAGGCACTTCTGCCAAGACCATTTCCATAACCCTAATTGACTAATAAACCCATGATAACATTCTCATTAGTCCTGAATATCGTAGTCCTGGTCTTGGTGTGTACAGGATTGATAATAGACTCAGATAGAGTAAAAAAAACAGCTGGTGAATTCACCCCAGGACGTGGAGTATTGCTTGCCATTTACCTTACAATAGCCATAGCCTCTGTATTACTCCTCTTTATCAATGAACCTAAATTTGTGTTCTCCCTGCTGTTTATGCAGATCGTATATAAGGTACTGACCCCATTCACGGTCAAAACGTTCAAAAATCCGATTGTCATCAGTAACCAGGCGATTGCAGCTGTTCACCTTGCTACGGTATATACCATGTTTCAGAACGGGCTAATCGTTCTCTAGAAAGATTTCTCGATGTTCCAAGGAGTTCAAGTGAGTCTAAAAATGAATTTTCTGGAGGTATTACCCTCTTAACACATATCCAACGTTCCCTTGAGAGTCTGGCACTTCGGTATCAGGCTCTTTTTCTATCAAGATTTGCGTTTTTTTCACCCTAAAACTTAAATCTCACCTGTAGCTTTAGCTCTGACTGGGTATTTCCTTCTATGCGGTTGAGGCCAGAACCTACGGTCGTTTCTTCATGGAAACGAGTTTGGGCCCAACGTAGCCAGAACTCTATGTTTCGGGTGGCTTTGTAGTTAAGGATGCCGTAGTACCTTCTTCCAGTATTAAAGTATGGAGGGATAGAGAAAAAGCCCAGTATGTCATTCTCATAGGCATAGATTCTGGCTTCGAAGTTAGGGGCATCAAAAATGGCGTACCTAGCGGTCAGCTTGAACTTATACCCCCATTTCCAGGAGAGGTCCTGATAGACCAGCATCCCCCTATGGGTATCTTCTCCTTCTTTGATAAAGCGAGAGAATTCAGCGCGTGTCTTGATTTCCAGGCTACGGGTAAGCCTTGACTGGAAGTGCACCCTGAGTTGGTTTTTCTGGGTGGGTACGAGGAAGTCCAGACGTTGCCCTTCTGGGAATACATTGGCGTTTCGTTCTCTGTTATCCGATCTGAAGCGTAGGTAGATGACCGTTCCACGCTTGGGCTTGTATTCTACCTGTGTGAGAAATTCATGTCCCGTTGACGGGAAAGCTGTACGGGAAGTACTCCAGGTGAAGTTATATTGATCAAAGTAGGTGCTGATGGTCCACTTGGGGTTGAGCTTGAGCTTAGCGCCCAGATAGAGGCCTTGTTCCGCTTGTACCACAGTGGGTCTTTCCGCAAAGGTAAAGGCCCTGTTGGAGTGGAAGTCCTTGTCGAAATGCCTTAGCTGAAGGGCCACATCCAACTTGGACGACAAACTGCTCATCAATCCAAAAACGCCTCCCATTCCACCAGACTTGGAGCGAGCTATTTCTCCGAAGAAATTGACATTATTCACCAGAAAGTCAAAATCAATGCCGCTTACGTAATTCTCATCTCCGCTAAAATCAAACTGCTGATACGCTCTGGTCCCTGGCTGTAGGGGAGCTCCAAACCGCTGCACATAATGGGTAGCCCCCAAACTGAATGTTCTTCGCTTATATTCAAGCCTTCCCCCATACATAGTTTCCTCTATGGCTCCCCTGCTAGCTATTTCATTTGGGGTTCTATGGAAGCCACTGGTTTGAAGATTGGAGACTGCTTCTATGCTCTCCAAAAGTGTATCACTTAATTGGACGGAGGCGTCTCTGTCCAAAGTAGAAAAGAAGCCAGTAACATATAGGTCGCCCAAGCCTACCGTAGCAGCAGCTCCACGAAGGAACTGATTCTCGTTGACGGAAGCATAAGGGCGGATGCCCAGATTGGGTTGTTTAAGGGTACTGATCACTTCTGCCCCTTTTCCAAAGCCTAAGCCTTTGGAAAGCACCAGTCCTTGTCCCACCTGAAGGTTATAGTCCCCCACTACAAGAGACTTCAGGTTCCCAAAGTCTTGAAGGGCTATATGTCCCGAAAGGAAATCATATCCATAGTAGCGGTCTTGGGTAGACCACCTAAACTCTTCTCCGGGGTCTTTTTCTCCTGTTAAGGCCATACTCACATTCCGATTGTAGCGCAGCCTGATACGCGAATAGGATCTCCAGGGAGAACCCGCATATCGCGTACTTAATTCTTCTCTTGTATCTACCGTGTCTCCGTTCACTCCTATGATAGGGACAAAGGTGGTGTCAGGATCCGTATAGCCTAGTTGCTCTTCCGGCACGATCACAAAACGCTGGGTAATCTCAGCTTTCAGCCCATTAAAGATTTCATTCAGGCTAGGGCCAGCAGGATGCTTGACACCCGGACTGATGTCAGTAGGGCCTGCTTCCCTAACGGTACAGTAAGGTCTAATCTGTTGGATGAGGTCTTGGGTAAAGCCGGGCACTGCCTGCAACTCATAGATCGTAGTCAGCTTCCCAAACTTCTCCCTGTATTCTTCCAGCTTTCTGATTTGTAAATCCGTGATGCCCGGTAGCTGCTGCAGATCTTCCCGTCTGGCAGTGTTGAGGTTGATGGGTTTGCGTTTTAAATCGTTTAGGCGGTCTGTATAGATAGTGTAGTCTACCTGTTCATCTACTTCCAGATTGGTGATGAGATCCTCTATTTGCTGATCTGTAAGGGCATCGTGGTTGGAAATGATTTCCTCAGTCTGAAGCGTATCTACCTGGGCTACCAACTGCCATGAGGAGGATAGCAGGATGAGAAAGAAAAGACTGAGGGATCTGAAAGTAGAATGAGTTTTCATAGGGTCTGCTTTCATTCTCCTTGCTGTCCGAAGGTGTAACTGAGAGAAACATGAGGGGTATAGCCTAGCTGTTCCTGATAGGATACAGCAAAGTCCAGGTTCAAGCCGTTATGATTTACCCCGAAGCCTCCACTGGCCGTTAGGGGTTCATTACTCACGCCTACCCTGGCCTGTAGCACATCTGCAAAGGCATATTCTATCCCTCCTCTGAAGGAGACCGGATGATCAATGTCTTTCTGAAGATCGGCTACCAGCATGACCTTTTCATTAGGGGTAAAGGCGATTCCTGCGGAGAAAACCGTAGGGATGTCTTCCATAAAGCCTGTAGCTGTTTCTATTTGGGCTTGATTGACATTGTATGCTGTAAAGCCCAGGCTGAGTTCCTCACTCAGGGCTGTATTAAATCCTACATCCACATAGATGGCTTCTGTATTTCCGTGTTCTGCTATGTTGAGAGTGGCATAATTCAACTTAGCCCCTATGCTGAAGTTGTTGAGAAAGGAGATGCCGTAGCTAAAAGCTGCCTTACTTTCTCTGTAAGCTGAGAAGCCAAAAGAGCTGGCTTCCAATCCTATGGCTTGCCTTTCAAAAATGGGGATGACCACACCTGCACTTCCGAAATTAAATTCTTCCAATAAATAGCGCTGTTCCACATAGGCACCCATACCTAAGCCACTAATGGTAGCTATGCTGGCGGGATTATAGTACAAGCTCCAATAGTCTCCTCTTACCCCTACGTAGGCATTCCCCAGGCTGAGGGCACGAGCACCTGCGCGTGGGATGGGGTCATTACTGGCATAAACTGAGGAAATGAGAAGAAAGAATAGTCCGATGTAAGCAGACAGTCTCATGGTGTTGGGTTAGGTGGTTGTATGTGCGTACCTACAGCTTAATGGATTAACAAGGATATAAGTAACTGTGAATCTAGCAAATACGACGTTAACTGAATATGAAATTTCCGTACTATTATGACCCGTTTTCCAATTATTCCAAAAACGGAATCATTTATCAGGTCTATTCACATAACGGGAGGAGTGGGAAGCTTGGTATATAGAAGGTGAGGGAGAGTTCTGAAATTCAAGATTTGACTTTTTAGGCTTTTGTGGACAAGAGTCCACACAGTAAGACTTATTAACTTTGACAAATTATGTGTCCCATTTACCTCACACTAGCTTGGGGTTTAAACCCCAAGCTAGTGTGAGTAATAAAAATTGAATGTAGGATTACAAAATCAAACCTACTACTACCAGATTTTTAGCTAGTCAGTATGTTGATTACCGCATGACAGTGCTTCGTCGCCTTCAGCAGGAGTTACTTTTTTCCATAGCAAAAGGAGTAACCAAAATGTCCCTCCAATGCATCCCACCAGTCCTCCCACAACACGTGGAGGAACGGCCAGCCCGCTTTAATTCACCTGTTCCGCACTTTAATGCGACTTGACAAGCTCCTGTTTGTCAAGATACAAGTAGCGGACTTCTGGCCGCAAATAGCCAAAGAAGCTAACCCTCAAATTACCACGCTCACTTTTACCAGACTTTTAGCTAGTCATGCGTTCTCCCAATGGAAATTTTCCGTAGTATTGGTTCCTAACTTCTTGAGAATTTTCTATGCCATTTGACAATTTTCCCGATACCCTGGATTACCTCTATTCTCTGCTTCCCATGTACCAGCGACAAGGAACTTCTGCCTTCAAAAAAGGCTTGGAGAATACCCTGGATTTGTGTGAGGCATTGGGCAATCCTCAGAACAGCTTTCAGGCCATTCATGTAGGTGGCACCAATGGGAAAGGATCTGTCTCTTCCATGCTAACCTCTGTGCTCATGGAGACGGGACTGAAGGTGGGACTATATACTTCTCCTCACCTGGTGAGCTTCACAGAGCGCATACGGGTAAATGGCCTTGAAATGGACAAGGAAGAGGTGATTCGCTTTGTGAATGAACATCAGCAGCTCATAGAAGAGATCCAGCCCAGCTTCTTTGAGTTGACGGTGGCTATGGCTTTCCATGAGTTTGGTAGACAGAAGGTAGAAGTGGCTGTGGTGGAAGTAGGCTTAGGGGGAAGGCTGGACTCTACCAACATCCTCACCCCTGCTCTCTCTGTCATCACTAACATCTCTTTTGATCATCAGGCCATGTTGGGAGATACCTTGGGAGAAATTGCCGGAGAAAAGGCCGGAATTATCAAGCAGGGCATTCCGGTAGTCATAGGAGAAACCCATCCTGAAACCCAGCATGTGTTTGTCAATAAGGCGGAGGAGCAGAATAGCCCCATCGTATTTGCAGATAGTTGGTACTCCATTCTCGAGAGCCGCATCAACGGAGAGGGACAAGAAGTACACCTACTCAATGGGACAGTGGAAACCCCTCATACCTATACCCTGGATCTGATAGGCGCTTACCAACAACAGAACCTAAGAACTGCCTTAACAGGCCTGGACCTACTGAAGGAACTAGACTGGGAGATCCCAAAAACGGCTATTCAAAAAGGAATTAACACCGTTATAAATAATACCAATATCAGGGGCCGAATGGAGAAAGTGTCTGATTCTCCCCTCGCTTACTGTGATGTGGGGCATAATGAGGCAGGCGTACTAGCCATATTTCAGCAGCTTGGTGCCATGGAATATGAGAAGCTACATATCATTTGGGGCATGGTGTCAGATAAAGAGCATGAGAAGATCTTGACCCTGCTGCCTAAGGAGGCGAGCTACTATTGGGTGAAGCCAGATGTGCCCAGAGGCTTAGACGCACATATTCTCCAGGGAAAAGCTGAAGCTGCTGAGCTAAGTGGAACCCTCACGCCTGAAATCAAAACTGCCTGGGATACAGCAGTAACCCAGGCAGGCAAACATGATTTAATCTTTATAGGCGGATCTACCTTTGTAGTGGCAGATGCCTTGAGAGAGATTTTCTCCCTAGAACTCGGCGTTTTGGGGAGTACGAGGGAAAAGAATCACGTCCCTTATGTTCCCCATGCCCGTAATGAATAGCATCATACGCTCAAAGCCCATCCCGAAACCGGAGTGAGGAGCGGAACCGAATTTGCGTAGATCCAGGTACCAAGATAGTTCCTCTTCAGGTATATCCATCTCGGCCATACGAGCCGTCAATTTCTCCAGACTATCTTCACGCTGAGAACCTCCCACTACCTCTCCTATACCCGGGAAGAGAATGTCCATGGCAGCCACGGTCTTATCATCCTCGTTCATCTTCATATAGAAGGCCTTGATCCCTTTAGGATAATCCCTCACAATGACCGGCTTCTGGAAGTGTTTCTCTACCAGGTAGCGCTCATGCTCAGACTGTAAGTCGTTACCCCACTCTACCGGGAATTCAAACTTCTTCTTTTTATAAGGTTTAGAATTCTTGAGAATGTCTATAGCTTCTGTATAGGTAATTCTCTCGAAATCATTCTCCAGTACAAACTTCAGGGTATCCAGCAATGGCATAGGCCTGCGGTCCTCCTTCTTCATGTTCTGTTCCTCTTTCTGGATGCGATCATGAAGAAACTGAAGCTCCTTAGGATAATTCTCCATCACAAAGCGGATGATAAACTTCATGAAGTCTTCCGCTATGTCCATGTTATCTTTGATATCTGCGAAGGCCACTTCCGGTTCTATCATCCAGAACTCAGCCAGGTGGCGCTTGGTGTTAGAATTTTCTGCCCTGAAGGTAGGCCCGAAGGTATATACCTTGCCCAGCGCTAAGGCCCCTACTTCTGCTTCCAACTGCCCAGATACCGTCAGGTTGGTTTCCTTCCCGAAAAAGTCTTCCTTCCAATCCACGCCCCCTTCTTCCGTCAAGGGAGGCGACATAGGCGGCAGGGTACTTACCCTGAACATCTCACCCGCTCCTTCAGCATCACTGCCCGTAATGATGGGCGTATGCAGCCAGAAGTATCCCTTCTGATGGAAGTAGTGATGAATGGCATAGGCCAATCCATGACGAATGCGGAAAACAGCCCCAAAGGTGTTGGTACGCATGCGCAGGTGTGCCTTAGAGCGCAGGTATTCCATACTCTGCTTCTTAGGCTGAATAGGATATTCTCCGGGATCAGAATCTCCCAATATCTCCACAGTATCAGCCGTTACCTCAACTGCCTGTCCGGAACCAGAGGATGCCACCAGCTTCCCTTGCACGCGCAGACATGCACCTGTATTGATTCTCTTCAACAGTTCTTCATCAAGCTGTTCGAAATCTACGACCACCTGTAGATTCTCCATGCCTGATCCATCATTCATCGAAATAAATCGCTTGGCACGGAAGGTCCGTACCCAGCCTTCAACGGTAACCGTTTGTTCAGCAGGATCAACTGTCAAGAGTTCTTTAATACTTGTGCGTTCCATTAGATTTGGGGTAAAATAAAATTAGGACGCAAAAATGCGCCCTAAATATAGATTAGTCAAGTACTATGTTATTTCCTAACTACTCATCAAAGCCGAAAGCATAGTAATATTTTCTTTCACTATCAGGATACACCCCTTCCAGCATCACCCCTCTCTTGTCTTCTTCTGCTTCTTTGAGAATGTCCATAAGCTCAGTTTCAGAGTCTACCGCCTGTCCGCTTACATGCGTAATCACGAAGCCTTCTTCTATGTCAGTGTTACTCCTCACAATACCAGATCTCACAGCACTTACTTTCACGCCTCCCTTGATGCCTAGGTCGTCTAACTCTTCTTCACTCAATGGATCAACTGCAATCCCCAGTCTAGAAAGCATCACCTCCTCAGCTTCTTTCTCCACGATTCCGGTATTTCCATCTCTGTTTTTTAGCACGACCTCAAAGTCCATATCTCTTCCTTTTCTGTCTACCGTCAATGTCAACTTATCACCAGGTCTCTTTCTACCGATCATTTCCAGTAGCTCTGGAGAACTTTTCACGCCTACCCCATCTACTTTTGTGATTACATCTCCAGGCTCAATACCTCCTTCTTTAGCTGCACTGTTAGCTACCAGGCTATCCACATACACACCACTGGTAATGGTCAAGTCATTCTCTCTGGCAAATTCTCCATTTACCTCTCTGATGATGGCACCTATAAAGCCACGCTGTACCAATCCATAATCCAGCAGGTCTTTGATCACCTTAGCGGCTATATTAGAAGGGACTGCAAAAGCATATCCTGCATAGCTCCCTGTAGGGCTGGCAATGGCAGTATTAATACCTACCAATTCTCCATCCAGGTTCACTAAAGCCCCTCCCGAGTTTCCAGGGTTCACTACTGCGTCTGTCTGTATGAATGACTCAATAGGAAAGTCTGACTTTCTGCGGAGGATATTGATGTTTCTTCCTTTAGCACTTACGATACCTGCTGTAACCGTAGAGTTCAGGTTGAAAGGATTCCCAACTGCCAGTACCCACTGTCCTACCTTCACATCATCTGAGTCTTCCATGGTCAGGAAAGGAAGCCTACTTTCATTTACCTTAATCAGAGCTAAGTCTGTAGAAGGGTCTGTCCCAATGATGGTAGCTTCATAGTCTCTGTTATCAAAAAGGGTAACGGTAACTTTAGAAGCGTCTTCTACTACGTGGTTATTGGTGATGATGTATCCGTCATCAGAAATGATCACACCAGAACCTGTGCCCTGTCTTTCTCTATCCTCATCCTCTCTGGGCATAAATGGGCCAAAGAAGTCCCTGAAAGAATCAGGCATATCTTCATCATTAAATCTTCTGGATCTTCTATCAGACTTCATGGAAGAAGTAATGTGCACGACTGCCGGCATTACTTTCTCTGCTGTGGTGGTGAAGTCCAGGTCTTCCATAGCGTCCTGACTCATGCCATACTTCGCACTTAAAGCAGGAGCGGGGGAAGTCTTTTCTATCGTAATAGTTTTTGTGGGCATGAGGGGCGTCATCATTACCAAGGAAAGGGTAAGTATACTGCCTATGACACCGCCCAGAATGGATTTCATAGAATTATTCATCTTCATAGTAACAATAAGAATTAATCACATCTACCTTAGGGGATAAGGTCTCCGCTAAAGCATTCAACATAAGTCCAGTAAGCAAATTTACGTATTAACGTATTGCTTAGTTAGAACTACT
>JBCBKZ010000167.1:0-9362 GCA_038520955.1 Bacteroidota bacterium
CTACAGGTACTAAACTTCTTTCGTCTCTATTATTAATAATCTGTGCACTAATATCCATTGAAGAAAATTATTTTATTGACTTAGCAAGCTACAAAAAAGCCCATGATCAGACACTGTGTTTGAGGATAAAATCCAGCTTTTCTTAACCAGCTAATATTCTTTGAATGAATTGCCACATTCTCCTACCTATCCATAGAGAATCCCGTTAACCTCCCACCAAAACCCTACCATTTCAACATCACTTGAGATTTGAGAAAAAAGAATATACCTTGCCGAGGCTGGGATCATGATGTGAGTAGGAACCTGAGTGTAAGGCATGATCGAAAAGATCGCTATGGCATTCTTTGACGGCTTATTAGTAGGGCTAGCCTTCGTCATTTTCATAGGCCCTGTATTTTTCACACTTCTACATACTTCCCTCCAATTTGGCTTTAGATACGGCTTAGCAGTTGCTGTTGGAATCGTTTTGAGTGATTTCATGGCTATGAGCATGTGTGCATTGGGAGCCGCAGCCTTTCTACAGAATCCTAAAAACCAGACTTGGATTGCCCTTGGAGGCGCTATCTTCCTCATAGGATTAGGCCTTAAGTATATTTTTGATCCTAAGTATAAGCCCGGTAAGCAGGTAGAGGTGAAAGAAGTCAGTTACCTGAGCTTCATCGTAAAAGGCTTTTTGGTAAACTTCCTTAATCCCTTTGTATTCCTCGTCTGGATAGGGATTACCAGTATGGCCTCTTCCAAATACGGCATAGGAGAAGGATTTATGGTATATCTGGCGGGAACCCTGGCTGGTATCTTTTTGACTGACACACTGAAAGCCCTCTTTGCGGATAAGATCAAGGACTTCTTCAATCCAAAATCTCTCATGTGGGTATTCCGCTTTATCGGCATTGGATTGATAGGCTTTGGGATCAGACTTCTCTTCCTGGGTGTACTCAGCATTCCCATAGTTACGCCCTAATGAATCCTTTCCACATTTTGATATTGGCGGCAGGGGCATCCACCAGAATGGGACGCCCAAAACAACTCCTTCCTTATCAAGAAACCACTCTATTGGGCCATGCCCTTTCTGTAGCTAAATCTGCTAAGCCCACTTCTCTTCATGTAGTACTTGGCGCCAATAGGGAAAAGATTGAGGAAAGTATTTCCTTCGAGACAGTTCACATTACCCATAATCCTGACTGGGAAACAGGCATGGCAGGCTCCATTAAATGCGGCGTCAAGTCCATTTTGGGAGGTAGCTCACCTGAGCTAGGCGTAGTCATCATGCTGGGAGATCAGCCCTTTGTGAATGAAAAACTTCTGGGAGAATTGTATGAGAAAGCTGTTACGAATAATAAAGGGATGGCTGCTTCAGCCTACGAAAAAAACTATGGAGTTCCAGCCTACTTTTCGCCAGCTTCCTATCCTAAGCTCCTTCAGCTAAAAGGGCAGGCAGGTGCGGGAAAGCTCTTCAAACTATTTCCGGATGATCTGGTCTCTGTACCAGCCTTAGAAGTGCTGGCAGATGTGGATACGCCTGAGGATTACAAGAATCTCATATCAGGTAAGCTCTCTACACGTTCAGAATAGAACTCAGTACAAACTTGGCTATTCCAATAGATCCCAGCGTATTCTTCTCATCAAAAATCAGCTGCCCCAGTATTCTGATGGCATCACTCTTCTTCCCATCCATATCCAGGATGAGGGCTTCATTGATTTTCAAGTTAGCGTAGGTATCTATATCTGGATTAGCGTTCAGTCCTTCTTCTATAGCTTCTTTCCTTTGGGAAGGATCTTGAAGTAGGTTGGCCATAGCACGCCATCCCGGGGCAAAGTGCGGATATCTTTCTGTGAGCTGTCTGGCTAGCTCCACTTTCTTCTTTCTGTCCTGTGTTTCCTCAATTTGCAGATACAAACGGAAGGTACCTTCTGGAATACTTCCCCCCTGTTCCATATTCAAAGCTGCCAAGGCAGTTTTAGTCTCAAAGAATCCTTTAGGTGCCAGCTCATCACATCTTTTAAACAAGGTTAGCCCCTGTATACTATCACCCCTCATCACATACACCATAGCCAGATCATAAAATGGATAGGGTGAAGAGTCAGCTAATGCGGCAGCTTTTTTAAGTAGTTTCCTGGCATCTCCATATGCGCCCAGTTTTGCCAGCTTCCTCCCTCTGGTGTGATATTTAAGGGCCTCCTCAGACATTTCTTTCTTCCCAAGTTGATCATAGTTAACCCAATCCTTCTTAAGGTCTGAGACAAACAACTTGTTCCCTCTTCCATCCTCATACAAAGGCTCTTCTTCTACTTCTTCCTCTTCCTCAAACCCTTCAATGAGCATTTCTTCCCCAGTAATGATCTCTATATTCTCTAATTTTTCCTCCAACTCTGATTCTTCCTCTAAAAGAACCTCATCTTCTTCAGATTCGATTTCATCTTCTACCACTACCTCTTTCTTTGGCTGAATAAGCTTCTTCAGCAAAGATGGCTTGGGAGCTTGCTCTTCTTTTTCTTCAGGAGGTACCTCCACAAAAGAATCTATTATTACCTCCGGTTCCGTTGTAGATATAGTAGGAGTGTCTACCACCTCAGAGATGATAGGCAATAACTTTCTCTTCTCCTGGGTAGGGACAGAAAGTACACTAGATGTCTCTTCTACAAGTTTAGGCGTATAATAGTGAAAGCGAATAAGCAAGAGCATGCCCAACGAGAACGTTAGACTCAGGAAGATGAGGGAATCCACTGAAATCATAAAGGCAGAGAATTACGTACTTGGGTTGTATATTAAGTACGCAGTCAGTATAATATTATTGCCGCCATATAAACCTGTCTGTACATTTTCCATTATTCGTAGGGTCAGCCAGTATTTTCAGTTTCTAATCTCCTCAATTAACATTCGCATCTATAATTCTGTACATTTATTCCCTGAACAAATTTTTAACCGAATGACCAGATACCTATCTGCATCATTATGTCTGCTTTTCTTCTCTTTGTCTATGAGGATGGGGTTTTCTCAGGAACTTCCTGATCCTCTGCGAGTAGGTATCATTCCTTATAAAACGGAGACCGCTTTAACCAATACGTTTGAGCCATTATTCAGTCTGTTGGCTAAGGAGAATGGTATAAGGGTTGAGATTCAGTACCTGGAAGAAAAGGAGCTGGCATATGAGGTTAACCAGGGAAACATAGATTTAGGCATCTTTAAGCCCATAGCTTATCTGGAAGCCAAGAACAACTTTCCTGAGCTTTCCGTTTTCGGAACTCATTCCGTTAATGACCACACCTCCTACAAGGGGGCAATTATAGCTAAAGCAGAAAGTGGGTGGGAATCACTAGCAGATGTTACAAAGGCCTCCTCCTTTTCTCCTAATCAGGATATAGCCTTTGTGAAGAATAGCTCTACTTCCGGTTTCAGGTACCCTAAAAACTTATTGGCGGAGCATGGGATCAGACAGGAAGGAGAGATCAATGCCTTTACCTTTTCTGGTAGTCATGAAAATTCTCTTGCCCATTTGCTGGCAGGAGAAACCCAACTCATAGCAGTAGACCTGGAAGCAGTAGACCAGTTGAGCGATTCTGCCAAACAGGTAATCCGTATTCTGGAATCCTATGAGATCCCATACCATGCATATGTGTGGGCTCCCAGTCTGGAGGAGGAGGTGAAGCTGACTTTAGCCAAAACCATGTCTGAGGCGCATAAGAATCCTACATTCAGAACGGTATTTGATAATCCTCTACATATCCAGAAATGGGTAAGCCAAAATGATGCTGCCTATAATCCTCTAAGAAGAGGTCTCCATTATAATACAGTAAAACCCAAGGTAAAACTTCTCATTGAACCCAGATCCCAGGCCAGAGATATTCTCGCCCAGAAAGGAGATCTCTTAGACGTGTTTAAGGATAAACTGGAAAAAGAATTACAGGCGTCAGGTAGATTCTCCGGTTATACTTCCAGTGTTACAGATAACGCCTATGTGGTTAGCCTATCCCTGGGAGCCGTAGATGATGACTTTTTTGCGCAGGCAAAGTTGGGGGAAGAGTTTATTTACAGTGAGAATCTGAGTATTCCTGACTTACAGGAGGAGTTGCCGACTGCTTTGACACAATCTATCCTAAGGGCCATGCCTTTAGAAACAGACCTTCATTATGATGGGACCAGTTGGTTTATCTTCTACGGAAAGACAAATGGCATCAATAAGGATGAGTATGAATTTTCCTGGAAGGATGATAGGGGAAAGAAACATGTCATTCCCTCTTCTTCCATCATTCTCCCTATTGCTGATACACGGACTGACTTTGCAGGCTTAGAAGGTCTCAATACGCATACGCCTATTACCATTGCCTATAAGGAGCCGGTAGAAGAAAATCTATTCTCCTTCATGAAGAAAACTACTGAGGAAGAAGGTTTCTGGGATAATCTGGACAATAGATGGGGGGTCATAGGTTTGGTAATAGCCTTATTATCCGTTTTGACAGGAAGCTACTTTGCCCAGCGAAAAAGAAGGCTCTTCAAACGGATGATGCTGGAAGCTAATGAGTCGCTTAGGGCGTATGTGAATCAGGTAGGAAACCCGGAAGCACATCTACTGGAACTACAGGACAGAGCCAGCAAAAGCCTGGAGAAAGGATTACTGGCAGAAAATCAGTTCCTCATTCTCAAGCACAGATTAACGGATATAGGCATGATCATCCACAGGTTGGATGAGACCAAAGAAGAATCTAAGGAGGAAGTGCTTAGTATGCTAAATGATATCCTCAGATCAGACCAGATCCGGGAGAAAGATGTGGCTCACATCCTCAGTATTGTCAGAAAACTCCCTGTCTCCTCAGCAGAATAGCCATGGCCAATTCAGTCAGTTGGGAAGACGCCCTAAATGAATATGAGACTTTTCTCAGCATAGAGAAAGGCATGGCTCAGCCGACACGTGAAGCTTACCTCAGAGACATAGCCCGTTACAGAATATATGCTGAAGAGTCTCTTGAAGCATCCTCTCCCGTACATATAACATTAGAAGGACTCAGAACTTTTCTGAGCTTCCTGGTAGATAAGTGCCTGCTAAGTCCCAGGTCTCTGGCCAGAAATATCTCTTCACTCAGATCTTTTCACGGCTTTTTGTTATTGGATGGCTGGACGGAGATAGATCCCAGTGAATTACTGGAGCTTCCACGCTTTGGGAGAAAGCTACCCACTGTATTGTCGGTAGAAGAAATAGAGAAGCTAATCGCGACCATCAATACACATAAAGCCCTGGGCATAAGAAACAGGGCCATCATAGAAGTCCTGTATGGTTGTGGCTTACGTGTTTCAGAACTTATCAGCCTGGAAATAGCTCACATCTATCCTAAAGAGCAGTTCATCCGCATTCTGGGAAAGGGGAATAAGGAAAGACTGGTTCCCATAGGAGAACATGCACTGGAATGGATTTTCAGGTACCAGCAGGAAGCTAGACCCCAAAGCCTCCACCATGATAATTTCCTTTTTCTCAACAGGGGCGGGAAGCCCATCAGTAGGGTCATGATCTTCTATATCATTAAGGAAACAGCAAAGCTGGCGGGAATAGACAAAAACATCAGCCCGCATACTTTTAGGCACTCCTTTGCTACCCACCTGCTGGAAGGAGGAGCAGACTTACGGGCTGTCCAAGATATGTTGGGCCATGAATCCATCACCACTACGGAGATCTACTTGCACATGGACAGGGAATACCTACGTGAGGTACATGCTATGTTCCATCCAAGAAACTAAGAAGGCCTTTGCCAAGGTAGAGACACAATGCATTGTGTCTCTACAGCTTATTTGGTTCCCCTGAGCATACGGTCTCTTCCCTGCATATCTTTTTTTATCGTCACCTCCCTATAACCTTCCAATTCCATCATCTGCTTTACCTGAAGGGCATTATCCGCATACACTTCAAAGTAGAGCATTCCTCCTGACTTCAGCCAATGCAGCCCTAGCTGGGTTATTCTCTTATAGAAGATCAAGGGATCATCATCCTCCACAAAAAGGGCTTGCTCTGGCTCGTACTCGGTGACATTAATGTGCATCTCAGCTTTATCCGAAATGGGCACATAAGGAGGATTAGATACCAGCACATCCAGCTCAGCATAGGAAGCCTCATCTGCCTGAAAAATATCTAGTTGGTCCAGCCCCACTTTAGCCCCTAATGTTTCTGCATTTTCTCTCGCTACCTCAAGGGCAGTTTCAGATATGTCTACTCCCCTGGCATAGGAAACCAGGGTTTTCTTATTCAATTCTCTTTCCAGGCTAATAGGGATACAGCCGGTACCCGTACCTATGTCCAAAATAGAAGGAACGTGTGCCAAATCGGGAATAAGATCAGCTAACACCCACTCCACCAACTCTTCTGTCTCTCTTCTGGGAATTAACACGCCAGGTCTAACGGTAAAAATTCTCCCATAAAAATGGGCTTCCTCTAATACGTACTGAATAGGTTCTCCCTTAATTAATCTACTTCGCATCTCCTCCAACTGCTGGAGATTCTCGGGAGAAAAATCCTCTTCATGAATCAACATATGCTGCCAGGAATGTCCTGAAATATGCTCTAAGGCCCATTTACCGATGGTTTTAGCTTCCTGCTCCTCATACATAGGCATGAGCGCTTCCCACAGCTGTGTCCATATTTCTTTTAGTGATTTAGGCGTTTTCAGGCTCATTTAACAGGAATTATACTAGGGCGATCCAGAAAGCAGTTGTATATTTGTTATGACCAGTTTGTCAAAACTGGAATACTTTTTGCCAATTCTACTAAAAAAAACTTACCCTTCTATGCCTATGATGAACTGATCGACCTTACCTATAAAACTGTAATATGAAGAAGGTATGGTTCAATGCCAGTTTGCTGGCAGTTATGTTGATCAGTAGCATAGCCGTTTTCTCTCAACAACATCACGTTCGCGACGAAGATCACTTTTGGAGAAAAAGAGTGGTCAACAGAATCAGTTTGATTGAGAAAATCAATGCCCCTCTGATTTTCCGGGAAAGCAGCTTTTATAATGATGACCCCCGCTTTGAGCAGACAGATGGTATAGTCATGGCCATTCTGAATGGTGCCAAGCAGGGCAAGTACATAGCCTATGATCCTTATGAGGACAAAGCCTATGATTACAACGCCCTCGTCCTGAGAATGGAAGAATTTGAGCAGGCACTCTATGGAGAGAATGATGATGACTTTGATGATTATGAAGAAACGGATGACCTCACCAACAGAGATCAATTTGAGGACGACTTCGAAGACGAGTGGGAGTTCGAAGTAGATGACTTCGAATTTGAGGAAGAAATAGAAGTAGAAGACGAAATCTTTGAAGAAGATACTGTGGAGATAGACATGGCTCCTTATGAGAATGTCATCCACATGATAGAGGACTGGATTTTTGAGAAGAACAGTTCCAGAATGATTCAGGAGATCCGCTACTTTGAACTCATTTGGACTGATCCCACTGGTACCCTCCCTGACAAAATCCTTTGTCGATTTAAGTATGAGGACATAGAAGAGCAACTAGCCACCACCAAGTGGAAAAACCGCTGGAATGACTCTCAGTCTATGTCCATGAAAGACGCCTTCGCCATGCGCCTCTTTACAGGTATCATGATAGATGTAGGGGGCCGACCTGTAACCTCTTTATACGAGGCAGAAAGACGAAGACAAGAGATTGTGGAGTTTGAACACCACTTGTGGAGTTACTAATAGCCTAAAAGTACCATTAACTCATGCAGCTATAGTTCCAAACGCCCAGGTGAATCCGGGTATCCTGTTAATTCGGGAACCCCAGTCCTTGCTGAGTAGCCCGGATTTCACCTTCTATTTTGAGTATTATTTATTTTGAGGATAATCAAAGGTAAGCTTCCAAGGCTTGCCTTTTTCATGTTTTAGTAGGACGGAGCAGGATGCACTTTTTAGCTATACCCTCCATTTTCATTTTCCATGCACAACAGACATAGTGATAGTCTTCAAAGAGATTTCTTCTGACCTTTTCTAAATTGAAAGAAAGTTATCAGCGGTCATTCTCTTATAAAGGAGATGATTGTATATTTTAACAACAACCTGGTTCTTGAGAACTACTATCAGGAGAATATCCTTTTTGGACCTTCTGCTGCTAAGAAGGAAATCACTTTCATTCGCACTCAATCTACAAACATGAACTACTACTGGAAACTTGGCATTCTTTCCCTCCTCATGGGAGTTAATCTCCTCTTCGCCCAACAAGAGCGGCCCAACATCATAGTCATACTCACAGATGATCAGCGGTGGGATGCCTTGGGAGCCATGGGCAATCCAGTGATTCAAACACCCAACATGGATCAACTCGCCAGTCAGTCTACCCTCTTCCAAAACGCCTTTGTTCCTACGCCTATTTGTGCTGCCAGCAGGGCCAGCATCATGACAGGTATGTATGAGCGCACACATAAGTTTACTTTCGGTACGCCTCCACTTCAACGACAATTCATTGACCTCAGCTACCCCAAGCTTCTGAAAGATGCGGGCTACCATCTAGGCTTTTTCGGAAAGTTTGGGATGCAGTTTGAAGAAGATGCACAGAAGGAGATTTTTGATGCATTTGATAATAGTAATACCAGTGGGTATTTCCGATTAGTAGGGCCGGGGTGGAAAGATCATGTCCACCTGACGGATCTTACTACTGATAAAGCCATGGAGTACATTGGGAAGCTGGAGGATGATGCGCCTTTCTGTGTGTCCATCAGTTATAATGCGCCTCATGCAGATGACACGAATCCCCGACAATACATATGGCCTGCTAGAAATGATCAATTGTACCAGGGGACCCAACTCCCTGAAGTTCCTTTGACAGAAGATGAATATTGGGATGCCTTACCGGACATACTCCGAGATAGCATGTACATGGGTAACATCCGCTATAAATGGCGCTTTGATAGGCCGGACAAAGCAGAAAGCATGATCAAGGGCTATTACCGCATGATCAGCACCATAGACCAAAACCTGGGAAGGCTCAGAAGCTACCTTAGTGAGAAAGGCCTGGCGGAGAATACCGTCATCATTTTCCTGGGAGATAATGGTTACTTCCTGGGAGAACGACAGCTAGCCGGGAAATGGCTTTTATATGAGAATTCTCTAAGAGTCCCTTTAATGGTATATGATCCTTCCGCTAGCCCAAGAGTCATTTCAGACATGGCACTGAACATAGATGTAGCTCCTACAGTATTGGATTTTGCTCAGGTAGCCATCCCCAAAGGTGTACAGGGAAAAAGCCTTAAATCTACCGTACAAAAAGGGAATAGCCTGGAAAGGGGAGAATTCCTATGTGAGCATCTATATGAGATCCCCTACATCCCCAAGGTAGAAGGGATAAGAACGGAACAGTACAAATACTTCAGGTACCTC
>JBCBKZ010000168.1:0-9268 GCA_038520955.1 Bacteroidota bacterium
TAGACGTAGAGCGAGCTGCTGGGACCTTCACCATTGACCTGGTGAATGGGAGTAAGGGAACCAAAGTAGAAGTCCCTAAGGTGACTCAGCCCAATGTCATCGAAGGAATCAACAATATCATTGATAACAATAGCGGTGTTCTTCCTTCTAATTTTACCTACACCTTCAGGGAAGTGAGAAGCAGACAGGAGCTGGCCTTAGCCATGCGTGTGAATGTAGGGACTTTCACCTCTGAATTTGAAGGGAAAATTTCAGCCAGGACCAGCAATGAGTCTCATTCTGTACTGGTAGACTTTGTCCAGAAGTACTATACCATTGCGTATCAGACCCCTACCAGCTATGAAGGATTCTTCGCAGAAGGGGTAACAGGAAAAGACCTGGCTCCATATGTAGGCCCTGATAACCCACCGGTTTTCATTAAATCAGTAACCTATGGACGTAGGTACTACCTGATGATCACCTCCACAGCTAGTTCTACGGAGATAGAAGCTTCTATCAGAGCTTCTTATGATGCGGCAACTTCTAATGGCGAACTAGAGGTAGATGCCACCTATGTAGGAGAACTGGAAGATGTACAGATATCGGTATTTACCATGGGAGGGGATGCTCAGAGAGCCGCTGCTACCTTTGGCGGAGACTTTAACGCCGTAAGAGAATTTCTAACAGAAGGCGGAAGTATAGAAACAGGGGTACCTCTTTCATACAAAATGGAAACAGTAGCTGAGCCTCACCAGGATGTGGGCATAGTGCTAGCGACCAACTTCACTGTAAACAACTGTCAGCCTGCTGGACTACCAGATTATGCAAAAGGATGGTTTGGCATCTTTGATGGAGAAGGCATCAGTGCTGCAGTAGTTACTCAGTATAATGGAGATGATGTGCTGCTATTCAATAAAGCAGGTACAAAGTATGCTGAGATTAGAGGAGGAGAAATTGTAGATGTCAATACACTTGGAGCAGGAGATGATGGGAGATTGGCTGGCTGTCCCATAGATACGGTGGGGGCCGCTCACGGTTTGACAGGGCAGATAAGGATATACTCAAAAGATGGTATGCGATATACCGTTCAGGAGCCTGGAAGCCCTGACTGGTGGGCAGTCAGAACTGTAAGTCAGATGGCGGGAGGTACGCATCCTTTTAAAGATCCATCAGGAGGAGGCCCTGCTGGGGTAGGAGCAGTATTACAAGGACCCAATACAGGTGGTTCCGAGCAAAGTATCCACTTTAATATAGTAGGAAATAGATGGACAAGAGCGATAGGGTCAGGCTTTCAACAATTTAATACCCTGAATGAGTGGGGAGGAAACGGATATGACTTACCCTTCGCACAAGTAGGAGCTGCTGTAAGAATCTATAGAAATGGAAGACGAGAAGAAGTACTGTTTAATGGGGAAGGAACTCACTTTATCATTTATACAGGAAATGATCCTAATCCTAGAGTCTATCAAATAGGAAACGACCCTGAATAGTTTGGCCATATTCCAGAAAACCAGAAATCCCGAAGCCATTAGGTTTCGGGATTCTCTTTTCAAAATGTGAGTAGTCGTTATTTTACTTTTCCGAGTACCAGACCTATGACGCCTGCTGCCAGACCTACTACTATGGCGTGTGTGACCATGTAGATTAAGACTCCCTGAACTGAGGTTACATCTGTCATGGCGAAGTAGTCCAGCATGACGATCAGTGCAAGTAAGGCGCCCATCCATAGGCCGTTCTTGGCTCCTGTCATAAAGGTTTTAATGGTAGCCCAATGACTATACACAATAGAAATCAACAGGGCGGTTGCCAGCTCCAATAATCCTATGGCTCCCATGGAGGGTTCTGTTTTCATAGAAGAACTCCCTGGGCCGTCAAACATATAATTGGCCACCCCTCCAATTCCGTAAACCAGGTAGCCCACGACAAAAAGTGTGGCAGCACCTGCTAATGCAGCTAATGTAATGGCTTTGTAATTCATGATAATGTGATGGTTGAATCAAAAATAATTTATTACTAATTAATGTAATATTTATTCAAAACTTTTGCAAGTTTTTGATTATCAGTAGGATATGGGGAGTAGGTTTAGAAAAAGTATTTTAAGGGCACATTTTATATGAAATTTTTAATATATAATGTAATCCATATGGAATTTTTCTGATCCAGATGATCCTCATTTAGCTTATAGTATTTTGGTGGAAAATGTATGTCAGAATCGCATCCAATCAGAATCAGACTATTGTAAAACTTCTGCCTTTATCCTAGCTTTAACTATCAAACACAATACGAGATGGATGTAACCCTGGGGATAGATATTGGCGGTACTAATACCAAGCTTGGTTTGGTTACCCGCAATGGGACATGCCCTGTTCACACTTCCATAGAAACGGAAGCACATAAACCTGTAGAGAATTTTATTACCAACCTCTGTATAGCCGTTGAACAACTGAAAGTAGAGATAGGGGAAGGGCATAGTATAAAGGCCGTAGGAGTAGGGGCTCCTAATGCCAATTACTACACGGGTTACATTGAAAACGCCCCTAACCTGGACTGGGGAGAGAAAGTTCCTCTGGCTAAACTCATACAGGATAAAGTCCACCTACCAATTTGGATTACTAATGACGCCAATGCTGCTGCATTAGGAGAAATGAAGTTTGGCGTAGCCCAGGGAATGAAAAATTTCGTAGTGATTACTTTAGGAACAGGCCTGGGGTCAGGCTTTGTGATGGATGGCAGACTGGTGTACGGGCATGACGGCTTTGCTGGCGAAATGGGGCATATCACCTGCGTACCCGGAGGGAGGATGCATACCACGGGCTTGAAAGGATCTCTGGAAACCTACGTTTCTGCCACGGGTATCAAAAAGACCTTATTTGAATTACTTGCCAATAGAGTAGAGGATAGCAGATTGAGAAGGCTATCATTTGATGAAGTAGAGGCAAAAGATATTAATGAGGCTGCTTTAGAAGGAGATGTGATAGCTAAAGAAGCCTTCCATATTACCGGTACCCTTTTAGGGCAGGCCCTTCATGATGTGGTGGTCATGTATGATCCGGAAGCCATCATCATCTTTGGTGGACTGGCTAAGGCGGGTTCTCTTATCATGGACCCTACGGAAAAAAGCCTGAACGCCCTATTACCCTCAGTTTATGCCAATAAGGTAAAACTTCTTTCCTCTAACTTACAGGGTCATAACACTGCCATTTTAGGATCTTCCGCTCTTGCCTGGCAGGAATGGGAAGAAATGGAAAAGGCGGAAGCTACTACCTCATAAAGTATCACCAGAGAGAAAGGTTTCTCTTACCAGATGGCTATGGAACATCTGAGTGAGATCCAGGCCTGCATCAAATACTCTTGGACTCTGGCTAAACCATACCTCAGGATCCACAATAAATACATGCTTTTGCTTTTCTGCCTCCGTGTATTGGAAGCCAGGATACCTGGAGATTAGGTCTCCGTATATCTGGGTGTTCCTCGAAGGAATAATCAGAAACTCAGGTTGCGCATCCAGAAACTCCTGTGGGCTTATAGCAGTGTATATCTCTTCTCTTTCGCCAAAGCAGTTAACACCTCCGGCCATCTCTATCATTTCATTGAGCATTCCCAATCCCCCCGCTGCTACCAAGGTATCTGTCCGTACCAGAATAAGGGTCCTGTAGCTGATTTCATCCTTGGTAGTAGCACTTATGGCATTCTTAAGCGAAGAAAGAGAATCTACAATTTGGGCTGCCTTAGGTTGATGCTCAGTAAGCAATCCCAGGTAGTTGATAGCCGTAAAAAGTTGATCCAGGTTATCCGTTAAGGTGGTATAGGTAGAAATACTATCAGGAAAAATATACTGGGCTTTCATTTCCGGAGAAACTAACACCACCTCTGGTTCATAGGACATGAGGTCTTCTACTTCAGGTAGCGGAAACCCCCTTACTTCAGGTAGTTCATAAACCTTCTCAGGATATGTAGAAGATTCGGAGCGAGCGGTCAGTTTCTCCTCAGCCCCCATTAGATAAATGATCTCAGTGAAATTAGGTGCTAAAGAAACCATCTTCTCTGGAGCCTTAGGGAGCCTGAGAGAATCTGTCGAATTCATGGGAATTTGGACGGAAATCAGAGGCGCCTCTTCTACCAATGTTTGGAGATGGCTTTTACAACTTGTAGACACAAAAACAATCACAAGGAGCAGATAGAAGGAATACTTCATTGAAGAGGGTTAATTAGGATTCTACTTCCTGAGTGGACTGTTTACGAAACCTTCCTTTGGAGAAAATCCGAATGCCGCTGTCTTTCCCCTTTCTGAACTTTACCCTCTCTTCTACAGGAAGCTGGATATACTCCATACATTCCTCAGAGCAGCAACCGTTGTACTTAGCAGCGCATTCTTCACACTGGATGAAGAGTAAGTTACAAGTTTCGTCCTTACAGTTTACGTGTGTATCACAGGGTTTTTCACATTGGTGACACTTCGCTATGATCTCATCACTGATACGCTCTCCCAGCCTTTCATCAAAGACAAAGTTTTTCCCTCTGAATTTATTCTCCAGACCTTCAGCTTCTACATCTCGTGCATACTTAATGATTCCTCCCTCCAGCTGAAACACATTCTCAAAGCCTTTATGCTTAAACCATGCAGAGGCTTTCTCACATCTGATGCCCCCTGTACAATACATCACTATGTTCTTCTCCCTGTGTTCATCCAGTATGTCCTCCACTATGGGTAGTGAATCACGGAAGGTATCCACATCTGGACAAATAGCCCCATTAAAGTGGCCTACCTCTGTCTCATAGTGATTTCTCATATCTATGAGGACGGTATCATCCTGATCAGTGAGAGAATTAAACTCCTCGGCACTCAGATGCTTCCCTTTATTGGTCACATCAAAGGTCTCATCTTCCAGGCCGTCAGCCAGAATTTTGGGCCTAACCTTGAACTTGAGTTTGTAGAATGATTTGCCATCATCATCCACAGCATAGTTTAGCCTGACTTCTCTCAGCCATGGAATGCTATTCATATGGGCTTGAAAAGCTTCCAGCTGGGTGTCTGGAATACTTATTTGTGCATTAATTCCTTCAGATGCGATATAGATCCTACCCATCACGCCCAGATTCTCCCATGCCTGGTAAAGCATATCTCTTTCTGCCTGTGGATCAGGTAGTTTGGCATATTGGTAGAAGGAAATGGTCTGTCTGCTTTCCTCGCTGGCTTGCATGGCCTCCTTCAGTTCGTCCCTATTTATCTTGTTATGCAATTGCATGTTTCAAGCCTTGGATTTTTAAAAAGTTCTGAGAAATATTAGATTGCAAAATAACAAACCGCTAGCTTAGGTGAAAATATGAAGATGTCCTTGCGCGTTCTTGCACCATTTGTTCTAATTGGAATGGTTGTTTTCCTGTGTTCGGCCTGTACCTCAGGAAGCCAGTCACATGCTGACACCATCTCTCAGGCTGATACGATTAAAGAAAGCCGTAAGTTGTTTGGAATAAAAGTAGACTCCCTGGAAATAGTGTCTGCCTCTATTCAGAACAATGAAAATCTGGGGGAAATTCTGGGCAGGTATAACGTCTCCGCACAAAAGATCGCCCAGCTGGCCAGCCTGCCAAAAGACCTCTTCAACGTAAGGGCCATCAAAGCCAATAAGCCTTATACCATTCTCCACGAAAAGGATTCCCTTAAATCTGCCAAAAGCTTCATCTACCAGCCTAACGCCATAGACTATGTAATTCTTCATTTGGATGATTCAGTATCAGTGGAAGCAGGTCAGAATCCAGTGGATACTCTCAGAAATACCATCTCCGGAATTATTGAAACTTCTCTCTACAACTCCATGATGGATGCTGGTGCCAGTCCGCAATTGGTAAACGAGTTGGCTGACGTATATGCATGGGAAGTAGACTTTTTTGGACTTCAAACTGGGGATAGCTACAAAATTATTTATGATTCCTATGAGGTAAATGGAGAGTTTGCCGGACTGGGAAGTATACAAGCAGGAATCTTCAATCATATGGGAGAAGATCACTATGCTTTCATGTATGACCAGGGAGAAGGGAGAGAGTATTTTGATGAGAAAGGAAATAGCTTGAGAAAGACCTTCCTGAAAACCCCTCTCAAGTTTACACGCATCTCCTCGAGATTCTCATATAGCAGGCTTCACCCTGTACTTAAGATAAGAAGACCACATTTAGGCGTAGATTATGCGGCGCCCAGGGGAACACCTGTACGTGCAGTAGGTTCCGGAAAGGTGACTAAAGCTAACTATAGTGGAGGGGCAGGCCATATGGTGAAGATCAAACACAACAGTAACTACGTTTCCGGCTACTTACACCTTTCCGGTTATGGAAAAGGAATTAAGGTGGGTACTACCGTAGAGCAAGGGCAGATCATAGGTTATGTGGGAAGCACAGGTCTTTCTACCGGACCACACCTGGATTTCCGTTTTTGGAAGAACGGAAGAGCTGTAAACCCCCTGAGCATAGATCCTCCTTCAGCAAGCCCCATAAAAGAGGAACTTCTACCAGTATTTGGTGAGCACACCGCTTACTGGACAGAGCAACTCTCATTTATTAAGCTTCCTGAGATAGAAAAGGATATGTTGGCCACCACAGAGGAAAACGCAGAAGAAAGTCTCATCCACGACTGATAAAGTAGAGAACGCACTTATTCAATTGCAGTATTGATTTAAAGGGTATTTGCTTAACTCATATGCATAATGAGTAAGCTATGCGTTTAATCTTTACCCTGATTCTTCCTATATCCTTTCTCTTCCTACATCCTAAGGCACAGGCATTGCCTTCTCTTCAATCTATTGAGGTTCTCCTGCTAGAAGAAGAGGCTGTAGAAATTTCTCATCAGCTTAAGGTAAAGTTAGTTTGTACCCTGAAGAATGGGAGAACCAGAATTGTTGACCGGAAAGGAGGATCACTAGGTTGGGATAAATTTGACGTGAATGTAGCTGGTGGAGAGTTTGAGAATGGAGTCATCAAGGTAGATCCCATACTCGCCCATGGGCTTGAAGATAGCATCTACTTAAAGGTTACTTACCTTGGGAATTCCAGGGTCCAAACTAGAGCGTCTTTTCACATTCCCTTTCCAATAGACTTAAGCATACCCTATCATGCCCGGGCGGAAATTGGGAACCAGACTTTTGTAGATCCAAGCGTGGAATTGGAATTTAGCAATGGTTTTCAGCATACCCTCGCCCTTACGACCTTAATGAAATCCAGGCTAAAACCTGTCTTGAAAACCGAAGGAAACTTCTTCCCTGATAGAGGATTGGGGCTTCCTAACGCGATAAACTATGTGGAGAAAATCCAGTATTCTCTTTCCATTCCCAGCTTTAATTTAACAGCGGAGGGAGAATTGATGACGGAATTCTCTTCCCTTGCTCGCATGAACTTCAATGCGCCTGATGGAGGGGGTAGGATGTTTAGTGGAAACGGAGAAGATGGTGCGCATGCATCAGCAGTAGAGGTCTATGTCAAAACTACCTATCGTGATTCTATTCCCTATCTCCATGTGTTAGCCTCTAATTCAGAATTTACTGAAGTGGCCATCCTCAGCACGGAGGGGGAGGGACTCGTCATAGAGGCCTTTGGAGGTAATGGAGGAGACGGAGGTGATGGGAGAGATGGGTCTGATGGATGTGATGAGACTGCTGCCGCGGGAGCCACTTCAGGAGGACCTGGAGAGGATGGGGGTGATGGAGGAAGAGGAGGAGATGGGGCAAGGATCACATTCTATACTGATGAAGCGGCGACTACCTACCTGAATTTGATAGAAGCCAGAAACCTAGGTGGACATGGTGGCGACGGTGGTGATGGAGGGGATGGGGGAGACGGAGGCGACTTGAAAGATGGCGGTAGCATGTCTGATGGGAATGACGGATGTGATGGTACAGATGGATTCTCAGGTACAGATGGCCCTCATCCTACTTATAAGATTTGGCAGAAAGGTGAGCTTGTTCACAGAATGCAGCAGATACACACTCATTCATTTAACTCCATGCCTGGAGAAATTGAGGTGGTTAGAGGAGAAGAAGAACAGGAAGGATTGCTTGATCCGCCCAAGAGGAAAAAGAACAAAAGAAAAACAGCTTGGGTGGTAGTTGGGTCTATACTAGCAGTGCCAGCTGTTTTTCTTTTGGGGAATAGCTTATTAAAGCCTGATTGGGCTAAATAAGCGGGAGATAAGTAGCGCTTATTCCATTTCCTCCAGCTTTCTGTAAACACCGTTTGACCAGCCGAAGCCTTCTACGGTAGGGTATTCGCCACCTCCGGCTTCCAGGGTCATATCTACTACATTGTATTTTTCTACCATTTTACCGGTATTGGTATACACTCTCTGGTTAAGGGCAAGCCATCTTTCTTTAATGGTATTGGCCAGATCTTTCTTTCCGTAATCACTTAAGCCTTTTATAGAGAGGTACTGAAGGGGAGCCCAGCCATTAGGGGCATCCCATTGCTGACCTGTTTCATACAGGGTGGAAACCAGTCCGCCAGCTTTCAGGAAGTCTGACTCCAGTGTACTTGCTGCACCTTCTATGTGGCTCTCCTGAGCCAGTCCAAAGAAGAAAGGATACATGCCTGCCAGCGAAAGTACATCAGTGTATTCTCCTGCCACAAAGTCGTAATCCTGGTAAAACTCCTTTTCCTCATCCCAACAATAGGACCAAATGGCTTCCTGCCGTTGTTGGGCTTTCTCTGCATAAGAAGCTGCCAACTCAGGATTTCCCTGGAGCTCATAGCCTTTCTCTAAGCACTTTTCCAGGTGGTACATGAGTGCGTTTAGATCTACAGGAATGATGTCTATGGTATGTATGCTGCTTATGTCCATAGGATCACGGAACCATCTGCATGAGAAGTCCCAACCGGATTCAGCAGCAGACCTTAAATCTTTATTGGTTTGGGCGTGATCTGCAGTAGCTTCAGAGGTCTCTCTATCTTCCTTATATCCTTCTGGTCTGGGTGTATCTCCATCATCCTGATACCTGTTCAGGACGTTGCCGGTTGCCATCCTGACCACCCTTCTATAAGTAGGCTTCTCTTCTGTAAGCTGATCTGCTCCGTCCATCCAGAAATCATATTCCTTCTGAAGTTGAGGTAAGTAAGTAGTCCAGATTTCATCCCCTTTTTCTTCAGCTAATACGCCTACCATGGAGGAAAAGAAAGGTGGTTGAGAGCGGGTCAGGTAATACGTACGGTTTCCATTAGGGATGTGTCCTACTTCATCTATGAGGTAAGCAAAATTGTCCACCATGTTCTGTATAAGCTCCACCTGACCGTCTTCCTGCATACCCAACAT
>JBCBKZ010000169.1:0-9257 GCA_038520955.1 Bacteroidota bacterium
ACCTTATGAGGTTACGGTATTTGACCAAAATGGGAGAAGCGTCTTCCAGGTGAAAAATCAGCCAGAAATAAATATGCAAGATTTCCCATCCGGTCTGTATTATGTTCGCCTGCAACAAAATAGTAGGGCCTATACAGGGAAATGGATTAAGCTTTAGAAGCTCTTAAAATGAATGAAGGTAGCGGGTTAACGTCAGCATTATGGAAGGGAAACCTTATTCTTATATTTCTTCCTGTAAGATGAAGGTGTAGTATCTTTTCTTTTGAGAAATGACCTATTAAAGTGAGTGAGGTTATTAAAACCCGAAGTAAAAGCTATTTCCGAGATACTGAGTTTTTCTTCCATCAGCATATTGCAGGCTTTCCCTATACGCAGATCATTTACATATTCTAAAAGTGTTTTTCCCGTAAACTTCTTAAAGAACCTGCAGAAGGCAGAAGCATTCATATTGGCTATTCCTGCCACCTCTTCCAGTTCTATCGGCTCTGTAAAATGATCATGTATGTACCTACAGACCTTCAGGATCCTCTCTTCACTTCCTTTTCCTATGGTAGGGGTATAAAACTGTGAAGCTAATGGATGAAATTCTCCTGAGTTTCCCAGTTCTTGAAGAAGAGAAAGGAGAAGATGAAACCTTTCAAATCCGTTGGTATTCAGCATTTGCTTTACATAAGTATCTATTTGACTCACCGTTTTAGGAGAATAAAATAAGCCTCTCTTAGACTCTTCCAGTGTTTTTCGGATTTGGTGAAGTTCTGGGATAGCCCAGGTATTCTCATGGAATAAGGCAGGATGAAACTGAATGACAATGACCTTTACGGCTTCGTCTTTTTGGTTAAACTCGTCATCCGTGATCCATGTATGAGGAAGATTAGGACCTAGCAATACGAAATCTCCTGCCTGAAACTCATATACATGATCTCCTACCAGTCTGGTCCCCTTTCCCTGAATGACATAGGTGATTTCCAGCTCAGGGTGATAGTGCCAGTGAAAGCCAAATTTATCACTGATCACCCAATAAGCCTGGATAGACTCATTGACATTATCAAACGCCAGATGCTGTAATTGGGCCTTCATAATTCACTTCTTATCTTTTTTTGACATAATTTAGGGGGAATTTCTCAAATAAAGCAAAAATAGTGGTACTCTTGGTGAAGAATGACTTACAATTTTGAGCAGAATATGCTGAACTTTCATATGGATAAAGGAATAATACTACGATCATACCTACTCCATGAAAGAATTCCGAGCATTCCTACCCATTATCACAGGTGTAATCTTACTTGTCTTTACAGCCTGTAACCCTAATGTTAGGGAAGAAGCCAGACTGTCCAGTTGGGTTTCCAGCCCCAGTGAAACCGCCCTCTTTGAAGAAACACTAGATGCCTTCCGAGAGGCCCATGAAGAGGTCGATTTTCTCTATGAACCTATCCCGGGAAATTACAGTGAGAAAATTCAGCTCATGCTGGGGACGCGTACAGCCCCTGATGTCTTCTTCCTCAAAGGATACCTGGCTCCCTCTTATATGAGCTTTGGGATTCTTGAGCCTGTCGATGACCTGATAGCTGAAACGGAAGGATTTGATAAAGAAGATTTCTTCCCATTCTCTCTGGAGACCTTTCAGAAAGATGGGGTTCAGTATGGCATGCCTAAGGATTTTAACACTTATGTGCTGTTCTACAATAAGAAATTATTTGCAGAGGCTGGTCTGGATTCTATCCCTACCAACTGGGCAGAACTGGAAGATTACGCCGCTGCCCTGACCAAAGACACAGATGGAGACGGAGAGTCAGATCAGTTTGGCTTTATCCTAGAACCCGTAATGGAAATGATCCTTCCTTTTGTCTTACAAAATGGAGGAAACTTCCAGAATGAAGACGGAAGCCTGGGAATTACAGATGAGCCCTTTCTGGAAGCCCTGGAATACTATCACGGATTATACACCAAAGGTGTAGCTACACTGCCCACAGATGCGGGGGTAAGCTGGAATGGAGATGCCTTTGGGAGGGGCGTAGCGGCTATGGCCATTTCCGGAGGATGGTTGATTCCTTTCCTGAAGGATAATTACCCTGACCTTGAGTACGGAGTGGCTGAATTACCGGCCGGAAAAACCAAGGCTACCCTGGCTTTCACTACGGCCTATGCCATTCCCAAAGACAGTGAGTATAAAGAAGATGCCTGGAAGATAGTGTCCTATATGACAGGTAAGGAAGGCATGACTAAGTGGACCAGCAAAGGGCTAGCCTTACCCACAAGGAGAAGTGTAGCTGTCCAAAATGGCTTCTATGAACATCCTGTCTACAAGACCTTTATGGAAAGTGCGGAGTTTGCGGTGCCTTATCAGGTTTCCTTTAGCGAGCGTGGGTTTGAAGAGATCGTGGTAGGCTTACAAGCTATCTTCTTTACCGGCAAGTCTCCCAGAGAAGCCATGAAGCAGATTAAACCCCGGATAGAAAAATACAAGATTAAATAAGGATACTACTCAGCATGAAAAAACTTAGTCCAAAATTACGCGAACAGGCAAGGATGGCGTATCTGTTTATAGGATTTCCCCTTATCCTATTCTCAGTATTCACCTTCTTTCCCATCCTGTTTGCCTTTGTGATCAGCTTTTTTGACTGGAACCTGTTGATCCCTGATAAACCCTTTGTGGGTCTTGGGAATTACATTGAACTATTTCAGGATGAGGTATTCCTCATAGCCATTAAGAATACGATAGTCTATACCATAGGCGTAGTGCCTATTCAGACATTGCTGGCCTTATTTCTGGCATTCCTGATGAACCAGCAGATTAGAGGAAGATCCTTTTTCCGACTGGCCTTTTATATCCCGGCCATTACCTCTTCTGTTGTTACTTCTATCATCTTTATCTGGATTTACTCCAAGCCAGGCTTGCTGAACTATTTGCTGTCTACCATAGGCTTGGAGGGGACGGACTGGTTGACGAATACCAAGACAGCTTTAGCAGCTATCATGGCACTGAACATTTGGACTACGTCCGGTTATTTCATGATCTCTTTTCTCGCAGGATTACAATCTATTCCTCAGTCTTTATATGAGGCAGCTAAGATAGATGGGGCTAACCAGTGGCAGCAGTTTTGGAAGATCACTGTGCCCATGGTCCGCCCTGTGACCTATTTTGTAGTAGTTTTGAGCTTGATCGGATGCTTTCAGGTATTTGATCAAATCTATGTAATGTCAGGTGGTGGTCCGGTTAACGCCACCACCACCATGTCTTACTTCGTGTATAATAACTCCTTTAAGTTCTTCCGCCTGGGGTACGGCGCAGCTTCTGCGGTCATTCTGGCAATTATCATCTTCGGTGCCACCTGGCTCCAAAAGAAGTATTTCCCATCAGAAGCCTATTAATCACACAGAAACACCGCAGAAAAATGAAAAAGCTAAAACTCCAAAAAGTTCTGTTTTACCTGCTGTTATTTGTAATGACAGCCTTCTATATAGGGCCTTTTCTGTTCTCATTATCCATTTCCTTTAATGCAGAGCAGGACGTATTTAGTTGGCCCATCAAATTGATACCTGAAAAGTGGACCCTTGCAAATTATGCCCGCGTTTGGGAAGATTTACCATTTGAAACTTGGTTAATTAATAGTGTAATCATTACGTTGGTACAGACTGTCGCCAACGTGTTCTTTGCTTCCCTCGCGGGCTTTGCTTTTGCCCGGCTCCACTTTCCTGGTAAAAACATCATCTTTTCTATTCTCCTGGCCAGCCTGATGATCCCCGGTATCATCTTATTGGTACCCAAATTCATCATCCTGAATGAATTCCGACTGATCAATACCTACTCAGGGCTGATTTTACCAGGCTTAGTCTCGGTGGTGAATATCTTTTTGATGAAGCAGTTTTTTGAGACTATCCCGAAGGATCTTGAGGAAGCCGCCCTGATAGATGGCTGCTCATATTTCCGAATCTTCTGGCAAATCTTCTTACCGGTATCTAAGCCTGCTCTGGCAGCAGTAGCCATCTACACCTTCCAGGGATCATGGAATGAGTTTATGTGGCCGGTAATTGTAACCACTACCCAGGATATGTTCACCTTACCTGTAGGGATGTCATTTCTGAAGAATGAATTCCAGGTACAATGGCCACTCATGATGGCAGGGACTATACTCATCTCCCTTCCTACACTAGCTATTTTTCTGATTTTCCAAAGATATTTTGTCCAGGGTGTAGCATCAGCCGGACTGAAAGAATAAACCACATTACCCCCTTCAATTATGGCAACGGTTGAATTAAAAAATATTAAGAAAGTGTATCCTGGTGATGTTACGGCTATAGAGGATGCCAATGTCACCATCCATGACAAAGAGTTTGTGGTATTAGTTGGGCCTTCAGGCTGTGGGAAATCTACCCTGCTCAGGATGATTTCTGGCCTTGAGGAGATTTCTGGAGGAGATATGCTCATAGATGGAGAAAGAGTAAATGATCTTTCTCCCAAGGATAGAGACATAGCTATGGTATTCCAAAACTATGCCTTATATCCGCACATGACTGTTTATGAGAATATGGCCTTTGGGTTGAAACTGAGGAAATACCCCAAAGAGGATATAAAGAAGCGTGTAGAGGAAGCAGCTGAGATTCTGGGATTAACAGATTTTCTGGAGAGAAGACCGAAAGAAATGTCGGGTGGTCAGCGCCAAAGGGTGGCCATAGGAAGAGCCATTGTGAGAAAGCCTAAAGTCTTTCTTTTCGATGAGCCCCTATCTAACCTGGATGCGAAGCTACGTGTACAGATGCGGGTCGAAATCAAGAAACTACATCAGCAACTTCAGGCTACCATGGTCTATGTAACGCATGATCAGGTAGAGGCCATGACCATGGGAGATAAGATTGTGGTGCTGAAAGATGGGGATGTGCAACAGGTAGATTCTCCTATGAACCTCTATAACAATCCCGCCAATCAGTTTGTGGGGAGCTTCATCGGTAGCCCTTCCATGAACTTCACCGGTGGAAGTTTACAATCAGAGGGAAATGGCTTGAAGTTTATGAATGACCATATGAATTTCACTATCCCTGAGGAGATAGCTGCTAAGCTAAGCGGAAAGAGTGGGGAAGTAGTGATGGGCTTTAGACCGGAAGTCATTCTGGATGCAGCCGTAGAGAAGGAGAAGACACTAACGGAGGCTTTTCCCATTAAGGTAGATATCACAGAGCCTATAGGGGCAGAAACCTTTGTGTATTTCCACCTGGGAGCAGAAAATTTCTGTATGCGATCTACCAATGGCTTGGTATACCAGAACGGTCAGCAGATTTCAGCTGCCATAGTAAGCGATAGACTTAGATTTTTTGATAAGGAATCAGGTTTGAGAATAGCCTAGTCAACAAGTTCGTTGCTCAAATTCTCGAGAGATTTATAAAGTATCACAATTAATCAGTAGTAATTTTTATGTCGACTTCACCTTTGTGGAATGTTCTTGCTAATCAGATAAACCCTAATCACTACTTCGGGGTGACGGTGGCAAATGGGATGATAGGGCTAGTGAGTTCTGAGAAGCCTATGCAGGTAAAGGAAGTCATACTGAACGGGGTATATGACAGATACCAGCGGGGTAGAGTTAGCAATATTCTCCAGGGATTCAGCCATTTGAATCTGGAAATCAGTGTAAATGACAGAAGACCTGAGCAGGATGATATCAGCGGATTTAGTCAGAACCTGGATATGCAACGTGCTATCCTGCAAACTGACTTCGAGGCATTTAACAAAGTAAAGGTAAAACATGAGATGCTTTCTCTCCGCCACCTGCCTTTTACTGCCATGGTGGATGTTACCGTAGAAGCTAAGGAAGATGTAGAACTTACTTTCTTCAATGATCTGTATACACCTAATCACCTGCAGGATGTCAGAAATTACTACAGTGAGATTGATAGACCTCACGTGAGAATCCCCTTACTCTCTTCTGTCGCTAACAGCCCTTCAGGTAGACTTACACTAGCGGCTTCTAACAGCTATATATTTGAAGAAGGGAAAGAAGATCCCAGACTGATTCATGAGGACTGGGACTTTAACAGACATCTGGTGAAGTTTACCATTTCACTAAAAGCTGGAGAATCCTACAACTTCAGTATGGTAGGATCTATCTGTACCTCCGTTCACTTTTCTGATCCTCAGAATGAAGCTGAGAGGCTTACCCTCTTTGCCAAATTGGAAGGAAGAGAGAGACTCTACAAGCGCCACTTACAGGAGTGGGATAAACTATGGCAAAGTGATATTCAAATAGAAGGAGACCCGGAAGTGCAGAAAGAGATGCGCTTCCTAATGTACCATTTGTACTCATTTGTGAGAGAAGGCTCAGCCCTGAGTATGTCTCCGGTGGGATTATCCGGACTAGGCTATAATGGGCATGTGTTCTGGGATACAGAAATGTGGATGTATCCCCCACTACTGGCCTTGAATCCGGGATTAGCAAAGAGTTTGTTGGACTATCGTTTTCACAGGCTGGAAGCGGCCAGGAAGAACGCTATGAGCCATGGCTATAAAGGTGTCATGTTTCCATGGGAGAGTGCAGATGATGGAACAGAGCAAACGCCAGTCTGGGCCTTGACTGGACCCTTTCAGCAGCATATTACCGGATGTGTAGCTTGGGCATTCTGGAAGTATTATCAGGTTACCCAGGACCAGGAGTGGCTAAGAGAAAAAGGATGGCCTGTCCTAAAAGCAGCTGCAGAATTCTGGGCTGACAGGGTAGAGCGCAATGGCCCTGGGCAGTACGATATCAGAAACGTCATAGGAGCCAATGAGTTTGAGGAGAACATAGACAATAATGCCTTCACAAATGGGATGGCCATCACGGTGCTTAGGTATGCTACTCAGGCGGCAGCACTACTTGACCTTAAGGCAGATCCTGACTGGATGCACGTAGCAGAGAACATTCCATTGCTGCAGTTTGAGGATGGTACTACCCGTGAGAATGAAACATATGATGGCGCCATCATCAAGCAGTCTGATGCAAACCTGCTATCCTACCCGCTTGAGGTAATTCGTGAAAAAGATCGCATGAAGCAGGATCTGGAGTTTTATGCTCCTCGGATGTCTCCTGATGGGCCAGCAATGGGCTTGTCTACCATAGCGACACTTTATGCGCGCCTGGGAGATACTGAAACGGCTTATAAGTACTTCCTGGAAAGTTATAGGCCTAATGCGGTTCCTCCATTCCAGGTATTGGCAGAATGTGCGGGTGGAAGAGGGGTTAGTCCTTTCTTTATCACAGGAGCAGGGGGAACTCTGCAGGTGATTCTCTTCGGTTTTGGAGGCCTTGAGATTACAGATCAGGGAATTATTCAGGAGGAACAGAAGCTTCCAGCACACTGGAAGAGCCTAACGTTTACTGGTATCAAAACGCTGTCGACTGAGAAAGTTTTGAAATAGGGAGGGAGAGGTAACACATGGGATAAGCATTCGTATTGCCAAGGAAATACACTTTACCTATGAAATACCTCTCCTATTTTCTTTTCTTCTCCTTATTTGTATCAGTCCATTCTCAAAATAAGTTCCCTAAGCTTAGCTTCCCCGGGCAAGTGGAGCAGTTGGTGGGCTTTGATACCATTTCCATTAGTTATGAACGCCCTTCAGTAAGAGGACGGAAAATCTTTGGTGAGTTAGTACCCTATGGAAAGCTATGGCGGACAGGGGCCAGTTATGCCACCAGGATCACCTTCTCAAATGAGGTGGAAATTGGTGGTGTGTCTGTACCGGCCGGGAGCTATGCCCTCTTGACCATACCTGAAGAGGATAAGTGGACGCTCATCCTAAATACAGAAGCTAAGATGTATGGCACCTATGGATATGATGCATCTAAAGACTTATTGAGAACAGAAATCCCTACTCAGAAAAGTAGTCGCTTCTATGAGACCTTGACCATAGACATTGACGTTATTCCGAATGATGCTCGCATCTATCTTTCATGGGAGGAAACTACAGCCTTTTTTGAGGTGAAAACCCAAACAGATGCTAAGGTGGATGCCTTTCTCCAGGATTCTTTGCTAACAGGTATATCTGATGATTGGGAGCAATATGCCTTAGCAGTGGAGCACCTGCTTTATCACAACATGATTTCGCCAGAGGTACTTTCCCTGGCAGATTTCTCTATTCAGAAAGGAGGCGAATCTTATGCATATGCCATGAGAGTACGAGCGCTCATATCCCTAAAGAGATATGAAGAAGCTCTCGAGGCAATAGCTGTGGGCGAAGAGTATGATGTAGAGAATAAGATAGAAGGTGGTACCTTTTATGAGGAAGCTAAAGCGGAAATCAAGGCGCTTAGGGCAGAATGATAGAGAACAACTTTTTCTTTTCTGGAAATCATGCTGAGACAGCTTAACACTTACCAACCTAAAAGCGCTATCTGCCGAAAAAATGCTGTAATAGGGGAGGGGAGGTAACAGATAGGAGGGATATTCGTATTTCTAAGGAAAATCTAAATCACCTATGAAACATCTCTCCTTTCTACTTTTCTTCTCACTATGTGTATCAGCTTATTCTCAGGATAAGTTTCCTATGTTTAGCTTCCCAGGTCAGATCGAGCAGATCGTGGGCTTTGATACCATATCCGTTACGTATGAGCGTCCTGCAGTAAGAGGGAGAGAAATCTTTGGAGAATTCATCCCTTATGGAGAGTTATGGCGAACAGGAGCCAGCTATGCGACTAATATTACTTTTTCGGCTCCGGTTGAAGTGGGTGGTGAAAAAATCCCTGCAGGTAGCTATGCGTTGTTTACCATTCCCGGACCCGATTATTGGACCCTGGTTCTGAATACAGACTACAAGCAGTATGGAGCTTTTGACTATGATAAACAAAAGGACGTAGTCAGAACCCAAATGAAGGTCCAGAAAAGTTCAAGATTTTACGAAACCTTCACCATAGACATAGATGTCATTCCCAATAATGCCAGGATATACCTTTCCTGGGAAGAAACCACTGTTTCTTTTGATGTGCAGACCAGCACAGACCAGAAGGTAGCGGAGTTTGTTAAAGACTCCTTGCTTACAGGACTTCATCCCAGATGGCAAGAATACTCTGTAGCTGGAGAATTTTACCTATACCAAAATCTGGACTTGAATGAGGCGCTAAAACTAGCAGACCTGGGCATCGAAAAAGGAGGAAAATCCCCTGCTTATGCAACCAGAATGTTTGTATTAAAAGCGCTAGGTAGATATGAGGAGGCCATTAAAATGGGGGAAATGGCCATCCAATATGATAAGGAACACAACATTGATGGAGGGACCTACTTTCAGGATA
>JBCBKZ010000016.1:0-19362 GCA_038520955.1 Bacteroidota bacterium
CCACGAAGGTAGAATTGATAATCTCATCCCCTCCTCTGCTAAATCCTCTCAGGTTGAAATTGGAAGAGATGCTATTAAAGGCATTAAAATCGTAATAGAGTCCCCCACTTCCACGCCATCCGTTAAAGTCTCCTTCCCCTATACCTTGCTGATCCAGGGTGCGTATTTCTCCTCCTTCCAGGAAGTCTTCTCTAAAGAAACCAGACCTGGATTCTCTGGGAAAAGAATTAAAGCCCGAGAAATTACTGTTAAGACTTAACCTTCCTATGCCTGCATTTAGGCTGAAGGAGCCATTGGTTCTCAAGTTTCCAAGTGTGGTATTTACATTCCCACTGATCCCTTCCAGTTGTTTCTTCTTGGTGATCAGGTTGATAATCCCACCAGATCCCTCAGCGTCATACTTGGCAGATGGGGTAGTAATCACCTCCACACTTTTGATTTCTGTGGCGGGGATCATCTTCAAGGCATCTGCCACTGAGGTAGCAAACATGCCGGAGGGCTTTCCATTTACCAGAATTCGGATGTTCTGGCTTCCCCTAAGAGATACATTTCCTTCCAAATCAACAGATAGAAGAGGAACTTTTCTTAATACATCAGAAGCATCTCCTCCGGCAGAGGTAAGGTCTTTGTCAGCATTGTAGACGATCTTATCTACTCTATTCTCTATGACAGCAGCTTCTGAGGTAATCTCTACGGCATCCAGCGCAAGGGCTTCAGGACTCATCCTGATATTCTCCAAATCCAGGTCAGGTTTTTGGAGCGTAGTTTTAATATTTTTCTCAATGGTTTTGAATCCAAGGGAACTTATTCTTAGGATGTATGTACCATTTTTTACCCCCTGCATCTTAAATCTTCCATTGTCATCTGTCAGGGTTCCGTTTACGACTTTCTGCTCTTTTCCACTTAGGAGGGAAACGGTAGCATAAGCCATGAAGTTTCCAGCTACTGAGTCTACCAGTACTCCCGTTATTTTTCCGGTTACAGATGGGCCGGCGGCGGGTCTTCTTCCTCCCTGTCCATAGCTCGAGCTTGGTCTCTGGGCTACAAGGGAGATGCAAAGGCCCATCATAAGTACTAAGAGTAGGTTTTGTTTCATTTGGTTACAAATTGCACTAGCAGACACAGACAGCATGTCTTATCGGCTGGTTGTTAGTTATTCGGTGGTCCAGTGCGAGTATCTAATTGTGGTGCTACAAAGGTTTCCAATCTATCTGAAGGAAATTTGAAGCCATATAGACTTTCTTTCATAAGAATGAACCAAAGCCTTATGCTTGAACTACCACAGAGGAGGGAGAATGTTTTGAGAAAGGTAGGGATAGAAGGGTTTGAATAGCAAAGGGCGAGTATTAACTACTCGCCCTGTTTATAATCCTTGTAGAGACACCAGATCTTGTATCCCTACATTTATATCTTACTTGCTTGGGGTTTAAACCCCAAGCAAGTAAGTAACCGAGCTAAATTATGGTATCTCTACTGGGATGTTGTATCAAAACTAGTTGGCTCCTATCGGTGGAGGGCCTTCAGGCACCATGCCTTCATAAATATAGTCTCCTTTTCTTTCGAGAAACTCTTCGCGTATGTCCGCTCTAAGTTGAGCATCTTCAAAGAAGTCTACCATGGTCATGGACATAGCCTTTGCAGCGTACCACATACCCTTATGGCCTATGGACATACCCCCGCAGGCTGTAACTGCCCAGGAATGCCAGGGCGTACCTTTAGGAGCGGTGGTAACGCCCAGTCTCACGGTGGGTACTACAAAGCTCACATCTCCTACATCCGTAGATCCTCCCATAGGATGTTCCAGTGTTTCTTCCAGTGGATTGATTTCAAACTCTATCCCTAGTTCTTCCTTATCTACAGCTCGTTGGATCTTTTTAGCAAATTCCTGCTCCTCCTCTGTATAGGCCATGGGCCCCAGGAATTCCAGGTTTTGCTGAAGTCTTTCTGCGCCCGTTCTGTTTACCAGTATTTCATGTATACCTGAGATCAGACTGATTTTGTAATCTACATCTGCCATAAGAGAAGCACCTTCAGCTATTTTTTCTACATGTTTCCACACCTTCTCCATCCCTACCCTACGCGTGTCTCTTACACGTGTCCAGATACGACTGTAGTCGGGGACCACATTCACCACTTTCCCTCCATCCTGAATGTGGTAGTGAATTCTCACTGTAGGCTTTACATGCTCTCGGTAGTAGTTGATACCGGTGGTGTATAGTTCCAATGCATCCGAAGCAGATCTTCCATTCCATGGGTCTCCAGAGGCATGTGCTGCCTGTCCGTAAAATTCTACCATGAAGTCTACCAGGGCAAGACTACTTTGTACATCAGCCTTGGTTTCCGCGCTTGGGTGCCAATCCATAGCCACATCTACATCTTCAAATAATCCGGCGCGAATCATCCACAGCTTTCCAAAGTATTTTTCTTCAGCAGGACAGCCATAGAATCTAATAGTTCCTTCCAGTTTTCCATCTTCTATCAGCTCTTTAATAGCGGTAGCTGCTCCTAAAGAGGCCGCACCAAAGAGATTATGTCCACATCCATGCCCGGAACCCCCTTCTGTTACAGGGTCTTTTACCGGAACGGCTTTTTGTGAAAGGCCAGGTAGCGCATCAAATTCTCCTAAAACGGCAATAACGGGTTTACCCGAACCGTATTCTGCCACTAAGGCTGTGGGTATTTCCCCTACGCCTTCCGTAACGCGAAAACCCTGGGCACGTGCAAATTCTGCTAATGCTTTGGCCGATTGAGTTTCCTGAAAGGCAATTTCTCCATATGACCAAATCTTATCACTTAGTTCAGAGAGAAGGGCCTTTTTATTGTCTATGGTGTTAATGGCTGCTGCTTTATTGGGATTGTCATGAGTGGCTTTTTGAGAAATGCCCATTACAGCCCAGCCCATGAACAGCATGAGAAGTATGTGTTTTTTCATAAATGGTATTTGTTGACGTGTTTTCTGAAATATACAGAAAATGACATATCTGGGCAATTAATGGTACCTCAGTCTTCCTGAAATAACTTCCCTAATTGAAAAGGATGTGTAAAGTATTTCTTCTTCCAGTCAGGGGAGAATATGTCTAGCATCCATGCTTCTGCCAGGCCATAGGAATAAAAGGCTACCCGCTTGAATTCTCCTAGCTTAAGTTCTTTCAGGAGTTTCTTCTCTCTTTCAACAAACGTCTGATAGTAGGATTCGTAGCTTTCAAAATCTTCTAATGCCTGAACCTCTAGTGAGGATTGAAACTGATCTTCAGTAATGTTCTTGAGAAAAGCATATTCTGTATATCTAGCTACCCCTTCCTGCCAAAGCTGGAATGAGAAATAGGTATAGTCATCTCTTGAGAGATTTTCTTTAAGCGTATTTCTGATATGGAGAAATTCTTCCAGACTAAAATCAGGCCTACTAAGGGCTGATTGATACTCATATATTAATTCCTGAACCTCTTCATTCTCATATGGAAAAGGAAAATTCAGCATCCACATCCCACTTTCATCTCCCTTAGCCAAGTCCAGGTCGGCGGCCCATTGGTAGTAGTTAGGCTGAGTGTACTGATGGATGTGGAAGTATTCGTGTAGGAGGGTAATGATCCAGGCGGTAGAAGGTAAACCCGTTTGCTCTGGTGTGCCTACGACTATACAGTTCCGGCCATTGACTGCTGGGAAGGTAGCGAGGAAGTTGGGGGGGAATCTTTGGCTTCTGACAAATACTTCCGAGCCAAGGAGGCTATCAACTCCAAGAGAACGAAAACTGGTATCTGGTGCGGGATGATTGATGAGGAATTCGTTTTCACCTTCGATTAGCAAAACAGTGAAGGCATTATCGCCCATTCCATCCCAGATCTCATTGGTATATAAACGGGCCAGTCTTTGGGCTTCCGCAATTCTCACCTTATCTGCTTCCCTCATGTGAGGAGAAGGTCGTGAGAAGGCTGAAAGACTTAGGATAAGTAGGATGAGGGTAAGTGAGGCTTTCATGGTTTTTTCCTTCATGATGCCTTTCTCCCCTAAGTAGTTTTAGTCTTAAGAAAACCTTAACTATCTGGGAGGCCCCTTATGGCGTGGAGGACCAGGATTTCCGATCTTAAGCTGCCTGGCCAATTCGTAGAATGCAGGGAGTTGGTCTTCTTTGCACAGTTCCTTGACAGCCAGGAAGTGTTGGAAGTGGATCTCTTCTATGTCCTGCTGAATAGTGGCTATCTCTTCTATCATGCGAGAACGATTCTCATAATCTCCAGTGGTCAGGAGGGCGAACATTCTGGTCCTGGTCTCGTTCATCTCTCTTTCCTTCAGCGTGATGTTGCTGCTGTGTTCCTTAATCAATTCGTGCAGCGCCTCCTCCTGTTCTCTGTCAAATCCAAGTGTTTCTGCCAACACACGTCCCGGATTAGGGCCTCCTTTGCGTTTGTCAAAGCCCTTAGGGCCCATAGGTCCGCTTGGGCGCCCTAAAATCAGAGCCGTAATGGTGAGTACATTTAAGGCAAACAAGGCGATCACCGCCCACTTGAGGGCCTTCATCTTATTCATTGTACAACTGATTAGACTGATACAATTCTACGCCAGCAGACAGCACCGACATATTATCCTCTCCTACGGATGACCCACCAACTACATTTTGACCTACCAACCATAGGTTTAAGAGCATCAATACCACAAAACCAGCCAATGCCAGCCTCATCCATCTGATAGGATACACTTCTTCCTGCAAGGCATTAATCTTCGCCTCTATGCGTGTAAACAAAAACGGAGGGGCATCCACCTTTTGGATCCTGGATAAGCGTTCGAAATCTGTGTCCTCTCTCATGATATTTCCTTTGACGATGTTTTATTCGTTATCCTTCGCTTAACTTCGTTTTTTCTTCAATGATGCCTTGGCTCTACTGAGCAATGACTCCACTGCTTTAGTCGATACTTTTAGCACTTCCCCTATTTCTTTCATTGACATGCCCTCAATGTGCTTCAATATGATAGCCGTTTTTTGCTTATCAGGCAAGGTATTGATCTGCCTCAGTAGGGCTTCCAATGCTTCCTTATCCTCCAACTGTATGCCAGGATGATTGATTTCGGCTGCTGAAACTCCCTCCAGCTCCGTATGTATCCCGAAGCGCTTTTGTCGCTTTCGGGCCTTAAGCATATCCAGACATTGATTGATACTAATTCGGTAGAGCCATGTCTTTCGCTGAGCTTCCTGCCGGAAAGAGTTCCACTTCTTATGGGCCTTTACAAACACATCCTGAGTAGCCTCTTCCGCCTCTTCCGGGTTCTGCAGGTAGTTCAGACAGAGATTGTATACCATTCCGGCATACAGCTCATAGAATTCCCTGAAAGAAGAGGTGTCCCGCATGGAGGCAAATATAAGTAAGGGCGTAAGATTTTACGCCCCTACCAGTTTCTTTGCGCCTTAGCGGCTTTGCGTGAATGATTTTGCACGCCAAGACGCGAAGCCGCAAAGATTAAGAGGTTAGCAGAACCGTCATCCGCGCCAAGTGATGATCATCATGCTCTGCTACAAAGTAGGCTAGGTCCATAATGGTCATGGGCGTACCTAAGCGGGGATGTTTGGCAGCTTTATGAGCATCTGCTTCTGTAACCATTCTAAGGAGGGCTACCAGTTTCTGTCGTTCTTCCTGAAAATCCTGTATGAGAGCATGAATGTCCCTCGCATTATGACCTGCTTCATGGGTTTTTAGATTGCTGAGATCAGCTACCGTCAGGTCTTCTCTTCCTTCTAAGATGTCGCGCATACGCGCCAACCATAGAGGCTCCAGGTCCCACAGATGACCTACTTCTTCTTTGATGGACCATTTTTCTGCTAGTTTGGCCAGGAGAACCGATTCCTCTACTTCCTTTAGTTTGGCAGATAATCTGATGGCCGTTCCATCCAGACGTTCCATGATGGAGGGTAGAAGGCCTATGTCAGAGATGGGTGGAAAGGAGCGTTGGAACCAGGGTGTGATGTTCATATGGATTGCTTTTTCCAGTTCTACAGCTTCTACTAAAGCCTACCTCTTTTATTTCTATTTTCCAGAAATTTGAGGATGTCTTGTGCCAATCTATTTTTTTCCACTTTTCTGGTCTCCCTGGTAATGGTTCCATCCTGCCATTCCTTTACTAGCCTATTAGAGCTGAAGAATTTTTTTATCAGCCAGTCCTTTTCCTTCTCTTGTTGAAATACTTCTTGACACAGCAATAAGGCTTCTTCTAGCCTACCTTCACTCACTAACTTTTTAATGTCATTTTCAGAGGCCTCATCCGTAAAAATGGCCTCCAGTAGGGCATCTACTGACACATCCCCATAGGACTTACCACACTCTACAGTTTTCTTTCCTTTTCTTTGGCGTCTTTTCAGGTCCTCATATTTATAAAAGTGAGGCTCCTCCCCTCTAGCTATCCTTCCTAGGCATTCTTCACAAATACAGGGAATCATGGCATCTACCTTCAGCTTGGGAAAGCTCGCATGTATGCTATCAAATTCTTCCCTTATAATGGTCATCAATTCCCTAGGATCTTCCCCTTCTACCCGCACACGTATAAAGGATTTTCCATAGGTCTCTGTCACCTCAGCTCTGGTATTCCCTTTCTTGAGTATGACGCCAGAGCGCCAAGCCTTAGTTTGTATATCTTCTATCAGCCTGTGTTTCCTCACCATGAAGCGACTCAGAATCCCCTTAGGCATGAAGTCATACTCATACCTAAGCTCCAGGTTATTAGTAGCTTTCCAGGCATACTCAGGCTGTTCTACCTGCAGCAGTTGGGGGGCTATGTATAGCTGAGGACTGGGGCTATCAGGCACTTCATAACATAGCTCAAACTTCTTCATAAGGGAAATGAGCTGAGCCTGCATGCCTTCATACTCCTCCTCATCCCATACTTCATTAGCATCCTCCAGGCTAAACTGGCCGTTCTGGCTCCTTACCTTGGGATTATCTAAAATGCGGTAGACCCCATCCGTAGCCCATTCATTTTTAAGAATCAGGGTATTTTGTAGGACTGCATCATCTTGAAAATGAAGAATGACGCCTAAATCATGCAGGAACTGAGACAGGAATTTAGCTTTTTCCCTATCTTCCATTCCCTCCTGCTTACAGAGCTTATAGTAGTCTCTCAGGCTGATGTGAGGATCTTCCCCTTCTCTTTCCTCTAGGGCTTCCCTGATCTGAATCCAGTTAGCAGGAAGTTCAGTTCCTACATGTTCTAATTGTTGGATTTGGTGATAAATCTCCGCCCTTAATTTACCTAATCCCGCTGGCTCTAGCTTTAGGTCTACATAGTAAATCGGGTTGATAAGATTAGTGAAGCGGGAGGTTAATCCTCTTTGGTTTATATCTTTCCTTCTACCCTCTTTTACATTTTGAAGAATAATAACAGGAGAATTATCTGAGAAAGTCTCAACTGTTCTCAGCCAATAGTTAAAGTCTGTATCCTCTTTCCGCCCATCCGTAACTAGCACATACAGAGATCTTTTGGTAAGAAAAAACTGATGAGTGGTGTGATAAATTTCTTGTCCGCCAAAGTCCCATAGGTTAATTCTAAAGGGCTTCTCCTGCCCACATTCAAATTCATGGGCATGAATGTCTATGCCTTCTGTGGAGGGCGTATCTTCCAGGTCCTTGAAGGGGTATTGTAATTTTTTAAAGAGGGAGGTTTTCCCAGCTCCCCCTTCTCCCAGAATTAGCAGCTTAGCTTCATAGAGGGTATCAGCTTCCTTTTCTAAGCCTTCAAAATAATTGAGAATAGCTTCATTTCCTTGTTTAGCTATTTCTATAGGGGGATGGGTAAGGGGATTCTTAAATAGACAAATTTCCTTATCCCCTGGGTATTCATCTTTCCATTTCACTTGTACCCCTCTCTGTATGAATTCCAGTAAAGGCTTAAGAGTGACTATCTGTGTATTTCTAAGATCAAGTCTTTGTAGATTCTTCAGCTTTTCCAGGCCTTGAATCTCATTAATTTTGGTTCCCTTAAGAATAAGGGTTTTCATATTTGGAAGTTTCTCTAGCTCCTTGATCTCGCTTATGTACGTATTTTCAAGACCGAGGCCTTGCAGATTGACCAGCTGCTCCAGGCCTTTGATCTCGCTGAGCCGGGTTTGAGAAAGATCGAGGCCTTGCAGATTGACCAGCTGCTCCAGGCCTTTGATCTCGCTCAGCTGGGTTCGGGAAAGATCAAGTGTTTGCAGATTGACCAGCTGCTCCAGGCCTTTGATCTCGCTCAGCTGGGTATTAGAAAGATCAAGAGTTTGCAGATTAACCAGCTGCTCCAGCCCTTTGATCTCTGTCAGCTTATTGTCTGAAAGATTAAGTGTATGTAGTTTAAGAAGCTGGTCCAGACCTTTGATTTCGGTCAACTTGGTATAAGAGAGAGTAAGTGTTTGCAAATTGACCAGTTGTTTCAGGCCTTTAATCTCTTTGATCTGGGTTGCTGAAAGATAAAGTGTATGCAGATTGACCAGCTGCTTCAGGCCTTTGATCTCTGTCAACTTAGTATAAGAGAGATTAAGTGTATGCAGATTGACCAGCTTTTCCAGGCCTTTGATCTCTGTCAGCTGGGTATTTTGAAGACTAAGTGTTTTCAGATTGACCAGCTTTTCCAGGCCTTTGATCTCTCTCAGCAGGGTATTTCTAAGACTAAGTGTTTGTAGATTGACTAGCTGCTCCAGGCCTTTGATCTCAGTCAGCAGGGTACTTGTAAGATCAAGTGTTTGCAGCCAAAAACAATCAGATAATGCTTCAGGAATCTCCCTTATTTTTATTCCAGCCAGGCTTAATCCTTCTTTCTGAGTCCGTTTATTTTCCTCTATTATCTTATTAGCTTCTTCTATGGGGGTCATCTGGTCTTGCGCTTTTATGAATAATACGATTCTCCCTTCTTTTCTTCAACAGAAAATGAATAATCATCTCCTAAGATAATATCGAGAAATGCTGGCTTGGTATTAGGTAGGAAGAGGGCTTTTATCTAATACGTAGCTTAGGGCTAAGTCCCTTGGGGAGAAGTATACAAGATTTCAGTAGTTCCCGCTTTGGATTTACGATTATTTATAAAAGAGTCCATCCCCTAATAATCCATACCTAATGCTTCGTCGCCTGCAGCGAGCCCTACTTCTTTCCGTAGTAAAAAAAGTAGGCAAAAATGCATTGTCCCTCCAATGCATCCCTACAAGCCTCCCACAACCCGTGGAGGAACGGCCTGCCCGCCTACATACATCATAATTCCTCCTCATTCAAGCTGAGCTTGTTAGAGGTAACTATTTGATTATGAATACCATGCTAAACCATTTGCTAAAGCGAGAATTACTGACAAGGCTTGTAAGACTTAGGTCATTCCCTACTCTTTACCCTCCCTCTAGGTTAAACTTTTGTTAAGGTGGGAGAAATTCAAATCCTTTTAGGGAGCAGGCGGTTATTTCTTCACACTACCACATACACTTGCCATTAGACACATTCCCGTTAGGGAGAATTTTTCTAGTTAAGCAATCCTACAAAAATGCAAGTATCAATCATTCTTCTCAGCATGTTTATGATGGCCTTCTATCCCCCCACACAGCAAGAACTGGACTTCGGTAAGGGGAAGGCCGGAGACAACTGGTACATCATCAATGATGGGGTAATGGGCGGACTGTCTCAGGGAGATGGAGTGCTTGAAGCTAATAGCCTACGCTTCTTTGGGAGTGTGTCTCTAAAGAATAATGGAGGCTTCTCTTCCTTAAGGGCGCCTTTTCAGAATATGGATCTGTCTAAGTATGAGACGGTAGAGATGCGGGTTAGAGGAAAGGGACAGTCTTTCGGTTTTAGTATGGAAACCAGTAGGGCCTGGTACCAGCCTAACTATAAGGTAACCTTCAGGCCTAAGGCGGAAGAATGGGAGGTGCTTCGCTTTCCGCTTAAGGAGTTCGGGATGTATAGGATCGGGCAGCCTGTGGGGAAGACCATCTCTGAGGAGGCTTTGGCTAATATCATCCGCATAGGTTTCATTACTAATGATAAGAAGGAGGGGCCTTTTGAGCTGGAGATAGATTATATACGCTTTGAGTAATGATTAGATAGTAAGATTTCACGCAAAGCCGCTAAGGCGCAAAGATGAGGATATTGGAAGAACTTTAGCATAACCTAATACCTTCTCCCCTAACAGATACCCGTCAGCCCGCTGGGCACTTGTGGGTACGGGTTGTAGGGTCAAACGGGGTCTCGCGAATAAATGTCTATTTTGAATGGTTACCTGAGCTACGCAAGATACCGTTTGACGCCCCTTGTTTTCCTTGCTAGCCCAAGGGTATGACATTTTTTTGGGGATGTTTAGAGTCTTTGGCCCGGGCCTCGAGAAGGATGTTTTCAAAATAAGGAGACTCAATTTGCCCTTATGATGAGGCAAGCTGGATTTCTAGCTAACTATGACATTTCTGTCACCCCGTCGGGAAAAAGACTTGCTTGTGGGTCAGACGGGGTCTCGCGAGTGATTGACTACTCTTAGTGGTTTCATGAGTTACGCTAGATACCGTTTGACGCCACTGTCCATACACACTGGCCCAACGGTAGGACATATTTCTTTTTCCAAGCTATGTCATTTCGAGAGCCTCAATGACCTTAGAGGGTTAGCCTCCTACAAGGGATCCAATCCTGCAGAATTTGCCTGAACCATGAGGACCCAGTCTTGACCTTCTCTCTGTGGAGGGGTAAATTTTTGACGGGTATTGGGTTCGAACTGACCGATGAGCGTAGACTTCCCATCCCTGGGGTTATACCAGTAGGCCCAGAGGTCTTCGTCATAGACCTGTTCAGTGTTAAGGGTAAAAGGTTCGGGAATGGGGGTATAGGCCAGGATCAACATATGATCAGAAGTGATAGCAGAAGCAATGTAGGTCTTGTCTTTTGGATTCTCTCCTATCACCAGATCTGGTTGGGGAATTAGGTCCTGAAAGCGCCTGGCTTCAAAGAGCTTCTTAATGTGGCGGATGTCTTCAGCACCTGGTCGTTTGAGGGCGGCTCGCCAGTCCATGAGGGTAGGAATGGCTAATGGAAGCCCAGGCTTGAACATCTGCCAGATGGCGTTATTGCCGTAGGTGTAGCCACAAGCACCTGAGAGCAGATTCCAGTAGGCATGTACCCGTATGTCATAGTCGTTAAAATAGCCTTTCTCATAGTGAGAAGTGTCTTTAATGAGTCCCCCTTCCGTTAAGGCTTCTCGGGGGATTTTGAATTCGGACTCCCAATCCATAAACTCCCAAAAGGCTACAGGAATGTCTTCATAGGCGGGTTCTCCTTCCACAAAGGGTTTTATGGGTTTCTTCTGGTAATTCTCCTCAGCTAATTCCAGGATGAGCGTATTCCCTCTCTTAGCATGACCTGACTGATACATGTTAAGGTCTAACCAGTTCGTATCGTGAAACCAGGTAGCCGAATTAGCAGCTCCTCTCGGATGGTAAGTAATGAGATGCTTACCTTCATCTCCTGCCCTAAGACCTTCTGCCATGGTTTGCCAAATGGCTTCCACTTCCTCATTGGCAGGATTTCTGTCGCCTCCTAGTATCCAGACTATGGGTGAGTTCTTGTATCGCTTCCCTAAGAATTCTCCAAAGTCTCTGGCATTCTCCTTATTAAAGATGACGGGTCCCGCTCCTGGATGTCCTGAAAAGACTTTATCTCCCCAGGTGGGGAGCATGCCCATGAATAGTCCGTTTCTGGCTGCCTGATCCACGATGTAATCTACATGCTGAAAGTAGGCTTCATTGGGTTCCAGGGTTTCCAGATTCTTGAAGGGTGTTTCTCCATAGACATTGGGGGTGTGTATACCATCTATCTCTGCTAGCACGACAGCCTGTATGATGCTAAAGCCTTGCTCTGATCGAGTTTTTAGGTAGAGATCGACACCTTGCTTCCCTAGTCGATGAAAGAGCTCCCAGGCAGTATCTCCCAGCCATAGAAAGGGTTTCCCATTCTCCCTGACCAGGTATCGGCTGTTCTTGGATACAGATAAGGTGGGACGGATGAGATTTCCTTCTGCATCCTGAGCATGGATAGTGGGTACCAGGAAAAGGGTTGATAGTAGCAATAGTAGTATTCGCGTCTTCATAAGGTTACAAGGATGAGGTTTATGATGAGAATGTACAGAAAAGCTGATCTTTCTGGAAGGATGTGAAGTAAAGAAATGGTAAAGAACCTAATATTGAGAACCCTTCCCCTTCCAGCCCGTTACCCTTAAAATGGCAACAACCCTGCGATCCCAATTACAAATGAATGGCAGGGCATCCTCCTTAAAAGGGGATCTGAGCATGTGTGTAGGGGTCAATAGTATGATTCCAGTCCTCCATATTAGTGGAGAATCTACCCTACATAGAAGCATACACCAAAGCTGCGATCACCAATAACAGCATCCACTGCCCTAGCCTGAGATAATTCTTTTTGAAAGATGTTGAGATGAGAATCACCAGAAACCATGCTACTCCATAAGCTAGAAAGTAAATGGCCAAAAGTTGTAAAAAAACCTCTCTTGGCTGGAGGAGATCTGTAAAATTGAGTAGAGACAAGCCAGTGGTGGCTAGTAGCAAATCCACGGAGACCATATGCCAGCCTCCTCTGCCCATGGTCCATTTTTCTTGTAGAGTATCATCTTCTCCGTCTTGGTTAGGCTCCAATAAGCGGAGCTCTTTATCACCTACAAAGGTGTGGGCACTAAAGGCCACTAGGGCAAGTAGGTTTGCTATGATGAGGGTGATTGACATGGGGATGAATTTACAGCCTATGTAGGGACAATTCATGAATTGTCCCAATAAAAAAGGCGGCACAAGGCCGCCTGTATATGCTTTCTAATGATAAGCTTAGTTCAGTACGAAACTCACAGGAACTACGTAAGCTACGCTTACAGGATTTCCTGCGCTGGTACCAGCAGCCATCTGAGGAAGTGTTCCTACTACTCTTAGAGCTTCATCATTAAGTGAGTTGTATAGGTCAGCCTGTGCTTCAGCATCTTCAGCTCCTACACTTGCACCTTTCAGCATGGTAACATCAGCTATGTTTCCTTCCTCATCTACTACAAACTGTACGTGCACGCTTCCCTGTACGCCTGCCTCTTCAGCAGCTTCAGGATATTCTACATTAGCTTTCAGGTGGTTGCGAACTTCATTCTCAAAGCAACGAGTACGCTTCCCTTCTTTGTCAGAGTCTGCACATCTTACGGCCGTAGGCTTCATTTCTACCTGAGCATCAGCATACTGGAATACTACTTCACGGTTGATGGTTTCAAGGTTTGCAGAGATGCTCTCATAAGCTTCTCCTTCTTCCTCTCCCTCACCTTCACCTTCTCCGTCGGCTTCTCCCATTCCTTCGCCATCAGCTTCTCCAGCGCCTTCAGCCATTTCGGCTTCTGCTGCATCCTGACCAGAATCTGAATCACTACAAGAGGTCAGTCCGATCATTCCTACTGTAAACAATAGGGCAAATAATAATACAAATGATTTTTTCATAGGGGTTATGGTTAGTTAATGTGAGTGAAAATTAGGTAAATCAGAAATATCTACCAACTTATTGCAAAAGTTATATAGGTATAACGTTTTTACCTCCCTTTAGATGTAAAAATCAGGGAAAAGCCACACCAAAAACTCCACTCATATTTTCCACCCATATAGACTCCCCATTTTCAGCCGTCAATTCGCAGCTAAAAGTAATGTCCAGCTTCACCGTTTTCTGCCCTCTTTCATTCTCCTCAAAAGCCTCTACACTGTTTACCTGAAAAACACTATTGGTAGGTTGACCAAAGCGGTCAGACCTGTATTCTATGCCTTCCTCATTCTCCCAGGTGATGCACACCAGTGAACCCACTTCAGGCGCAGGGGCCAGTACGAACTGTTTTTCCTGCTCAAAACTCAGGTCACAAATGGCGACATCCTTAGGCTGATCTGTAGTGTTATAGTTCTTTTCCACCTCCCCAGAGCAATCAATATCTTCTGTTATTAAAAGGATTTTATTGATTTGATCTGCAGCCTCCAGAGTGAAAGAAAATATCGCTTCGTTTGATATTTTGAAAGCTTCATTCCCCCCATTTATAAATATCTGCCACTGGTAAAAACGTTGACCAAAGTCTACCACTTTGGGGATGAGGGTATAAAACTGTAAAACAGAATCTTTCTCTACCACTACTTCAAAGTCCAGCGCACAGCTATCTGCCTCTGTATCAAAAAGGATGTCTACCTCCCGCTTAATTTCCGTTTCACAAGAATCTTCCCTAATGACGCTATGGGTAACTGCTACACGCTGATTTTGATTGGCTTCACTGTAGATATGCTTGGGAGCCTTAATGTTGGCTGTATTTCCATCTCCAAAATTCCAGAAATAAGATCTGGCGTCTGCAGTATCCACACTTGAATTAAACTGAAACTGAACCCCTGGACTTTCGATGCTGAGTTTGTAGTCAATTTCCTTTGCACTAAAAGGCACTTCTTCCCCAAAAGTAAAGTCGGCTGCACGTTTCACACTGTCCCTGATCTCTATGTTTAGAGCTGCCCCGCAGTTAATACAGAATACCTGAGAAAGCTTTCCCTGGAAAACGAATCTGTTATCCCCCTGATCATAAGTATAGTCTGTGAACATGAAGTAGTCTTCCTCACCTGCTTTGAGAGAAACATCCTGAGAATTGACCTCCCCTTCCAGGTAGAATTGGACTTCAGGAGCAGAAGGTTGATCGGGAAACTGGTTGTCATTACAAGCCAGAACGAGCAACATGATTCCAGCGATGAAGGCTAATTTTTTCATTTGATTCTAAGTATGTCATATTCTATCCCTACCCCTATCATGAAAGGGCTTTGAGTTCCCTGGCTATACGGTGAGTCCAGGAAGAACCCTTGGGGATACACTTGTGCTTCTATCCCTATGAGTAGTTGGCGGCTTAACTGATAATCGTAGCCTGCGCCTATGCCCATGTTGATGGATCTAATGCCCTGCCTGATTCCTTTAACCTCCCCCAGATAATCATTTCTGGTTTCATCAAAGGCGTTTTTCCTGACTCTGGATATCCTGTGCTTGGCATCCAGGAGTATTAAGGGATGAAGGCTGAGCTGTACACTGTGTCTTCCTCCCAGATACCTTCTCACTCCTAAGGGGAGGTCTACCATATGCAGGGTCTCTATCTCATATCTGGTGATGTCCTGGTTTAAGCCAAACTTGATGAGTCGGGAATTAATGTCTACTTGCCCATTTATAGCAGATGTTTTCAGGTAAGAAGCTCCTGCAAAGAGTTCCGTTTGAGGACTCAATCTATAGCGAGCTCTGATCCCCAGTAGAGGTCCAGCTCCTTCTATACCCAGGGAAATAGGAGAAAGGCTTCCAAAAGTTTGCCACTCCCCTCTTACACTAAGGCTGAGATAGGGGGAGAATTTTTCATCCTTCAGCTTTGATATAGGGCCTAGTTCCTTGTCTACTTGCCAGTCTGCTTCCCATTCTACCTGAATACTATCTATAGGTGGTAATAGGAAGTTGCGGGTGTCAGCCTCACTGCTAAGGAGATTGACTTCATCAGGTCCTGCCGGAAGTATTTCCGGGGTGGTTTCTACTTGAGAATTATCAGTAAGAGAGTTCTCATTCTGTGCAGCTAAGGTCTTGGTATTTGCCTCCTCTGCCTCTTCTGCTGGAGTAGAAAAGCTTTCTGTTAATGCTTGAGTGTTTGTTTGGGTATTTGGGACTTCTGATGACTTAGGAGCTATATTAGCTGAAATATTTTGTTGGGTATTCTCCTTACTTGAGAATGTATCTGAGAAATTCTCAAGAGTAGTTGTGTTTTCTTTTTGTACGTCTTCTACTACAAGGTTCTCCTCTACCGCTTCCGTATCTGATAGTGAGATGGCATTAGAGGTACCATTGGCTTCTGAAGAAGAAGCTATCACTTCTGTTTGTTGGATGGCTGGCATACTTTCTCCACCCGGGAGAATCATCCTACTCCCCCAGTATCCAAGAAGGCACAACAAGGCCAGTCCCTGGAGTCCGTAGTTCAACCAGAACATCCAGTACCTTCTTTTCGAATTTCTTCCTGCTTCATCTGCCTCTATCAGTTGCTGGGCCGCTATCCAATATTCATCTTTGAAAGCGTGTTTCTGCCCATCAAGCTGATCTACCAGCCAGGAATCAAACTCATTATGTTCCTCTCTCCTGTTCATAGTATCTCTCAGATTGAAGTATTTTTTGAATCATGGACTTGAGCATTTTTCTTCCGTGCGAAACGTGCCATTTGGACGTTCCTTCTGATATCTTCAGCATGTCAGCTATTTCCTTATGGCTATAGCCATCTACGATGAACATGTTAAATACCTGCTGGGTAACTGCTGGAAGTTTCTGGATACACATTTCTATTTGTTCCGCATCCATTTTGGCATCTGCCGTATTAAAAGTTACTGCTGAAGTAGAAAGCTCCTGGTCCGGATAATCGTCTGAAAAAAATACCTTTTCCTTGTAGCGCTTATTCTTTCTATAGTGATCAATCATGGTGTTGATCATGATCCTTCTAATCCATGCCTCAAAAGGCACTGATGTTTTATACGTGTGGAGGTTTCTGAGAATTTTTAGAAAGCCCTCATTTAATTGCTCCACGGCTTCATTTTCATTCTTGGTGTATCTTACGCAGACACCCATAAGTATATGAAAGCACTGACGATACAGGGCGGACTGAGCGAGCCTGTCCTCCTTTATGCATGCGTCTAAGAGTGTTGCGTCTACTTTCATATTCCTAAACATGGCGGGGGCTTTGCCCCCACCAATTGAACAGCCTGTCTAAGCAGAATATTATTTCAATTCTATGAACTTGTAAGCAAGTCCTTGATCAGTTTCTATTAATACTGTGTACACTCCTCTTGCTAGTGTACCTAACTCCAGTCTTCTCTCCTGCTTCCCAGTGGCCAACTGCCAGCTATCTTCCAAATGAAGTCTTCCCATCATATCTCTTACTGAGATCTTGGCTTTCTGAGCACTCTCAACGCTTAGCTGAATGTTTACTACATCTGTACCAGGGTTAGGATATGCTGTGAAGGTAAGTTCAGCAACAGGATCAACTGAGGTAGTTGAGAAATTGAAGTTAACCTGAGCTTGTGGCTGACGGACTGGATCAAGGGATACCTCTTTCTCATCCATCACACTTCCTGTTTCATAGGAAACCACTCTTAAACGATAGCTTCCGAAGGGTAGCGTCTGGAATTCGTAAGCGAAATCACTTCCCAGGCCGGAGTAAGCTACAGATTCTAATTCTTTATCAAGGAGGGTTAAGAAAACCTGAGAATGATGAACCTCCAATTTAGTCAGGTCTATGTTGCCAATAACCTCGCCATAAGAAAGAGAATCCTCTGGCATTCCCTCAGGCTTAATCACGATTTCCTTACACTCAAAGCAGCCTGCATTCTCTTCAGTAAAGGCTTTTAGACAAACCAGGTATACTCCTGCTTCCTGGTAAGAATAACTCACCTGACTTCCTTCTGCTGTATCTCCATTACCCAGATCCCACACGTATTTGAGGGTACCCGAAGTAGAATCATTTCCAACTGAAGTGGAGAACAGCTCCAGGTTCATGTCATTTACTGCGTATGCAAAGCCAGCATCACACTCAGGCTGGAAGTCGATCAATACGCTATCGCATTCTTCTACGATACAGCTATCTCCCACTTGTACCGTTAGACAAACCCCGTAAACACCTGGCTTACTGAATTCGTAAGTAACTTTTCTCCCTTTAGCTATGGTACCATCACTGAAAGTCCACTTATATCTGGTCTTAACGCCTTCATGTCTTTCCTGTAAGGCCTTAAACCTAAGCTTGTTCTTGGACAGGTAATAGGCATCAAACTCAGCAGTACATCCATTTCCTTCACCTTCCACCCACACATATAGTGTATATGTGAATTCACACTGGTTGATGGGGTCATAGACATGAACCATTACTTCATATTTACCGGGTTCTTCATAGGTATGGATAGGGAAAGGTTCACCTGAATCTGTACCGTCACCAAAGCTCCATGAAACCATGAGAGAAAGGGAATCATTAGAAAGACTATCCTCCCAAATAGGGTATCCGGATATCCCAAAGTATACTTTGTTATCTTCTCCTGCATTCCACCAAGGCTCATAGATGTTAGGACATACCCCTGCTTCTACTACTACTTCCAGTTCTTGCTCAAATACACAGTTATCTCCGTAAAGAATACTGACTACCGCGATGTAGGTTCCACCCTCTTGATAAGTGTGTACCGGGAAGGTCTCGTAAGAATAAATTCCATCTCCAAACTTCCACTTGATTTCCTGGATGGGGATATCTGTAGTATCAATATCCATCCCGAAGTAGACCATTCCATCATTTCCAGTCTGGTAAAAAGGATAGAACTCCTGATCACAAGTAGAGTCTTTTACGCCCACATATACTTTATCACAGTAAGTAGAAGTACAATTTTCCTCAGTTACCGTCAGACAAATATCATACAGACCTGCTACTTCATATAGGTGGTAAGGCCAATCTGAAGTAGTTCCATCACCAAAATCCCATTTCATAGAAATGGTGGAATCCTGTAAGGGAAACATTTCTCCATTCCAGTAAACCTCAAACTCTACACCTGGTCTTCCCGGCTCAGGGTAAGCTTCAAAAAAGACTACGCAAGAGTCAGTATGAGTGGAATCACCGTTTCCAATGATGTAAACCTTATCGCAGAAGGTATCCTGACAACTGTCTTCAGCAATAGTTAGACATACTTCATAGTATCCTGCTTCCTCGTACTTATGATAGGGCCAGTTAGCGGTAGTTCCATCTCCAAAGTCCCACGTCATTACTATGGAAGAATCATTGTAAGGGAATTTTTCATCGTTCCAATAGACGTCAAATTCTACTCCGTAGCCATTAGGTTCATAAGCAGCCTGGAAGAAAGCATCACAATCTTTTACTCCATCACATAATGGTAGTTCGAAACCAAAGAAGGGCTCATTCACATAGGCATATAGTCGGATAAAATCATTTGTACCCGGGATAGCTATGTCCAATAGTAGTTTTTCTGTACCCTCAGGTATTTCTACCTTGAGGGTATCTGATACATATCCATTAGGATTTACTTCCAGGTAACCGGAAGCAAGTTGTTGACCTTCTAATCCGGAAGTATCATTAGCAGCGGGATCGAAGGTAGCCAATTCATAAAAGAGACTAGGGATAGAATCTGTGTTACCACAAGTTTGCACGACTCCCGTTATGGAGACCCATATTGAGTCATCTGTTTGCTGAGCAGTAAGGGTAGTCAGCAGGAACAGAAAAGGGACTAACAGCAAGGCCCTGATAAAAGTTCTCATGTTGTAATTCTTATGCATTTAAAAAGTACAAACACGAAATCCGGATTTACATGTTCTGAGGGGCTACACGAGGAAT